>DASYCE010000025.1 GCA_036500345.1 Gemmatimonadales bacterium
CGGGCGATCGGGTGTATCGTGGTGGATACCACCTGCGGCTCCGTGCTCAATGTCTGGAAGCGCGTCGAGAGTTATGCCCGCGACGGATTCACCTCTGTCATTCACGGCAAGCACTATCACGAAGAGACGCGGGCGACGGCGAGTCAGGTGAAGCGCTATCCGGGCGGCAAGTACCTGACGGTCTACGACATGGCCGAGGCTCGGCTCGTCTGCGATCACATCGAGCACGGCGGCAGCACCGATTCGCTGGTCGCGGCACTGGGCCACGCCGCATCCGATGGATTCGATTTCGATCGTGATCTGGTGCGTGTCGGAGTCGCCAACCAGACGACAATGCTCTCCGGTGAGTCGCTGGCGATCGCGGGAGAATTCCGGAAGTCGCTGGCACAACGGTACGGGGACGACCATGTCCAGGAACACTTTCGAGCCTTTGATACCATCTGTTCGGCGACACAGGAGCGGCAGGACGCCGTGGTGAAGATGCTCGCCGAGCCGGTGGACGTGATGCTCGTCGTGGGCGGGTACAACTCGTCGAACACCTGTGCGCTGGCCGCGCTCGCGGAGCGCCACGGCGTGCGGACGTACCATATCGAGGATGCCGGGAATATTCACGCCGATGACCGGTCGATCCGGTATCAACCGGTGGGATCGAAGCAAGAGGTCGTTGAAGAGGACTGGCTTCGGAACGCCGCTGTGATCGGCGTGACCGCAGGTGCATCTACCCCCAACAACAAGATTGGCGAGACGGTCGCACGGGTGTGCGACACCGCCGGCGTATCCATGGACAAATAAGGGGCCAGTTGTACTCAAATCGGTATTGTCTTGAGGCGTGGTTGTATAAACTAGGCAATAGCCTAGTTTATAATAATGTCAAAGAACGCTGTGACTGGCTGGCTCCATAATCCGCTCGCTGCGGCCTTGGGTACTCAGGCAAAGATCGCCGTTCTCAGGATTCTCTGGCGGGCGAGCGTCCCAGTGCCGTTTCGGGAAGTGGTCCGGCGTTCGGGGATGGCATACGGGAGCATCGATCTCGCGCTGAATGATTTGCTCGAAATCGGCCTCGTTGAGGAAGTGGCGGGGGGGAGGGAGCGCCGGGTCTTTCTGCGCACGTCGCATCGGCTGGCTCCGACGCTGATGCAACTTCTCCAGGCCGACGGCGATTTCTACGCTGCCTTTCGGGCCGAGTTGCGTGCGGCCTTCCGTCACTCCGATCTGACGACAGTGGTCAGTGCCGCGCTCGTGGGCGGCGTGGCGCGACGGGAGGAACGGATCGGAGATCGCATCGACCTCGTGGTCATCGGATCGGACCGTACGGGCCTGGAACTGCTCCGCCCGCGCCTCGAGCAGAGCGCCAGCTCGATGTGCAATACGTTCGGTGTGGCGCTGCACGTGATTGCGTACGACGTCGAGACGGCGCGGGCGATGTGGCGAACGCGGACCCCGGCAGCCGAGCGCAATGTCGAGGGGGCGGAGTTGATCGCCGGGGCTCCGCTGGCGGAGATTCTCGGCGGGTAGCGGCGGCGCGCCCTAGGCCGCCGCGCTTGCCAGGAGCATCTGGGCAACGGCGGCGATCGTCAGCGGCGAGCATCCCTCGGTGCGGTTGTTCACGATCACGTACGCGGGAATGCGAAGGTTGATCGCCGTGTGTGCCACGGCGACCAGGTCGTTGCGGAGCTCCGGAATGACGTCACGAATGCGATCGTACGGCGCAAATGCATCAATGGCTGCGTCGAAGGTCCGTCCCGGCTTGAGGAGCGCGCGGACGACGATGAACGGCGCAGTCATCGCATCGGGGAGGAGGAACTGCTCGCCGATCGACGGCATCCGGGTCCATGAATTGAATACATGGGCCACGCCGTGGTCGCGGAGCACGGCGAAGTACTCCGGGACGAGGAACTCGGCATTGCGGACCTCCACCGCGTACGGCACGTCGCTCGGCAGCTGTGCGAAGAAGGTGTCGAGTGCCGCGGCGAACTCGCTCCCACCCACGCCGCTGCTTCGCGCAATCGCCTGGAATTCGAAGACCAGCGGTCCGATGTGGTCGTCGAAGTGCTGTCGCATCGGATCGAGTACGTCGCGAACGAACAGTTCGGCATTGAGCCAGTCGGGGTTACGCTCGCCGTGCCGCGCCGATCGCGGGGTCGCGAAGGTGTGCGCCGTGATCTGGTTCCAGACCTTGCTGACGCATCGAAAACCGGGCGGGAGCGCCGCGCTGTAGGCGTCCAGCGTTGCCGGCGTGGGCGGGGCATAGAAGGATGAATCGATCCCGACGGTCCGGAAGAGCGGCCATCGAGCGTATTCCTCGAGTTGGCGAGCCCCCGCTCCGGTGGCGGGATACTTCCGATGGTAGATCAGCCCGCTCCATCCGGGGTACGTCCACGACGACGTCCCGAAGAGGATTTCGGGCGGCAACGTCGTCGCGAGGGCTCGAATCTCATCGCTGGAAGGGGGAGAAGTGCCGTCGAGTGGTACGTCGGCGTGCATCGGCGATCGATCTCCGCGATGGGGGAGGTCCTGCATGATAACTTCACACTGCTGCTTCACTCGGAATCGGACCGACCGTGCACGGAACCTTCGCAGTCTGGGCGAAGATGGTGACCGCGATTCGACGCTCGCCGGGTGATCTGTTCCGGATCATCAGGGTCGTGATCGCGGCCGGTCTGGTCTGCCCTGCAATGGTTGTCGCGCAGGGGAACGACAGCGTCGCCAGCGCAACGCTGAGCGATTCGGGTGTCGTGGTGCGGTTTCCGCGCTTCATGTCGCCCGACTCGATCACCCGGGAAATGCCGGTTGCCGACCTCTTCTCGGGCTATGAGTGGCGCGTCGCGCTGCTGGGTCACGATGCCGCGCTGCTGACGGCGCTCGTGGTGCCGCCGAACGACAGCCTGCTGATCCACCGGTTCGGTTCGATCAAGGAGGTCTACATGGCCGGGGACCTTCGCAGCTGCCAGCGAACCAACGATCTGGTGATTTCGTGCAGCCGGCTGGCGAGGGGCCTGGTCCGCGACGTCGACGGATCGATCGAAATTGCCATCATCGACAGTCGCTGGCTCCTGATGGCGATGCAGCTCGACCACCCTGCTGTGCGCCTGGTCGTCAAGCGGGCGAGACAGATCCTGTGGTCGGCCGACGTCCCGCTGGTCAATCACATGCCGTAACGGGGTCGGGAGCTTCGCCATCCGCCTGTCGTGGCTCAGCAGGTCAGGGCGTCGCGGACCGAACGAAATGAAAGTTGTACTGCAGCTGCACGTCATCGACGACGCTCACCACGATCATCAACCTCGGTTGTTCCATGCCGAACTCCTCGAACTTGATGTGCGTTGACGCGGTGCCGGTGTACTCATTGCCGTTCGCGGTCATCGTCACATCCCAGGTGCTTGGTCTCGTCACGCCGTGGATGGTGAGATCACCGACCAGATGAAGCGACAAAGTGCCCGACATCGGAAGGGTCGCGGGTAGCCCGGGAAGATCGCGCACGACAATCACGGCTTTCGGAAACGAATCGGTGCGCAAGGTGTGACTCTTGATCCACCGATCGCGATTTTCCTTGTCGGTAACCAGTGTGCTCAGATCGACGGTGATGCGTGACTGTGCGGGGTCCACCTTCCCGGATGGAAGGACGGTGATTCCTCCGGTGATTGCGTGGGTCGTTCCGACGGCGTTGCTGGGAGACTGGACCGTCATCAATTGTTCGCGGACCGTAAAGCTGGCCTCGTTACCGGACGGCGCGAGCACAAACCGCTGCGCCGCCGGCACCAGCGACGCGGGCGGCGTCGATCGCGTCCGAGGCGACCGGGCGCGGGCCTGGCCATTTGCGGTCGCGCAAACTCCCAACGTCATCATCAGCGTAAGCAGTGCCCTGCCGGTCATTCTGGCCTCTCCTCGATCGTCCGACTGCGGTATGATAGCCTTATACGTCGACTGGTTCATTCAGGTTCTTGCTCACAGGCAATTGTCTTCGAGGGATCGATGCTTGCCGTAACTCATCCAGCGCCGGATGTCACCGAGATCGTGACGCGCCCCGATCCGGTGCCGGGTCCGAACGACGTCGCGGTGTCGGTACATGCCTCGGGGTTGAATCGTGCCGACCTGCTGCAGCGTGCCGGACGCTACCCCGCACCTCCCGGGTGGCCCGCTGATATCCCCGGGCTTGAGTACGCCGGCACGATCGACGCGATTGGCTCGCAGGTGCGGCGCTGGTCAATTGGTGATCGCGTCATGGGACTGGTTGGCGGCGGCGGTCATGCGCAGCGCCTCACTGTGCATGAGGACGAGGCAATCACGATTCCGGATGGGATGTCGTTCACCGACGCCGCCGCGATTCCCGAGGCGTTCCTGACGGCGTGGGACGCGATGGTGATGCGGGGACGGGCCGTGGCAGGCGATCGAGTGCTGGTGCACGCGATCGGCAGCGGTGTGGGAACGGCAGCGGCGCAACTGGGGCGGGCGCTGGCAATCACCATCATCGGCACCAGCCGCACGCCGGAGAAGTTGCAGAGGTGTGCCGAGCTCGGGATGGCGCACGGGATCCTGACCAGTGAACCGGAATGGACCGACCGCGTCGGCGGACTGGTGCAGGTCGTCGTCGATACGCTCGGCGCCCAGGCGTTCGAGGCGAACCTGTCGTTGCTCGAGCCGCAGGGCCGCCTGGTGCTGCTCGGCACCATGACCGGAGCCAAGGCGCCGAGTGCCGACCTCGGGATGATTCTTCGGCGGCGGCTGGAAGTGATCGGAACGGCGATGCGTGTCCGCGACCGGCCGGAACGGATCGAACTGGCCGCACGATTCTCCAGTAACATTCTGCCGATGTTCAGCGATGGTACGCTGCGGCCGGTGATCGACCGGGTGGTACCGATGCGCGAGATCGAAGCGGCATACCGGGCCCTCGCCGCCAATGAGACGTTCGGGAAGATCGTGCTCCGCTGGTAGCCCCTGACGCTTTGACAGCCGCATCGCTATTTCTATGGCGCGCGCCGCTCGGTGCGCGCCACCACATCATCCCTCGGAGAGCTCTTCGTGTTCACTGCTCGAATGAAGGGGCGCGTCGTTGCGCTATCGGCAGGGCTTGGGCTTGCGTCGATCACGGCGGCGCATGGCCAGCAAGTGAACAAGTACGGCAATCCATTCAAGCACCCCGCCAAGCCGACCACAGCAGCGATCACGGCCGAAGAGCTGCGCACCCGGCTGTACATCTTTTCCGACGATTCGATGCGCGGCCGGCAGGTGGCGCACCTCGGCAACTACAAGGGGACTTCGTACATCGCGTCGGAACTGAAACGCTTCGGCGTCGAACCGGGCGGTGACAACGGGAGCTACTTCCAGCGCCTGCCGTATGTCATGCGGCACTTCACCAACGCATCTCTGACGGTGAACGGCGCTGCGCTCACACCCAACACGGATTTCGTCGCAGTGCCCGGCGCGACTGCGCCGAGGGCGATCGCAAACGTCGCGGTGATCTACGGCGGAGTCGAAGGAGATACGGCGCGGGAGATCACGCCGGCACAGGCGGCGGGGAAGTTCGTCATCATGTCGCCTGGTGATGCGGGAGCGGGCGGCGGGTCCAACCGCGGCGGCGGCAACGGTGGCGCGGGTGCGATTGCGGCGCTACCCGCAGCATGCACGGCGCCGGCTGGCGGGCGCGGGGGGCGCGGCGGAGCCGCCGGCGGCGGTCGTGGTGGAGCGGGCGGTGCAGGGGCCGTGCGATTCCCGGATGCAGCTGGGATCGCCATCGTCGACCTGTCGCCCATGATCATCCGTCAGTGCGTCACTGATCCCGCAGCAACGGCAGCGGGTGGTGGCCGCGGTGGCGCCGGCGATCCAACGCTCCTTGCGGCCGCCGCTGTCGCGACGCCGAACCCGGCATTCAAGGGAGTGGCCGGAGATCTCGTCGTCACCAACGGCAATTCGATCGCGATTGTGCGCAACGGAGCCCTCGTCGCCGGAACGCTTCCGAGCGGAACGACGGCGGCGATGGTTGTCGCCAGGCATCAAGCCGATTCGGCGACGTCAGCCGACTCGGCGAGGACCGCGGTAGACCGCACTGATACACTGCGTGCCGCCGCGCGCAGCGCACTCGAAGCGAATCAGTTCATGGCGAACGCGAGCTTCCGCGGCACAGTCACGCGACTCGACAGCACGCAAGTGCTGGCTCTCGGCTGCGCCGCGGTTGGTGGAGGCCGGGGTGCGGGCGCGGGTGGTCGTGGAGGCGGGCGCGGTGCCGGTGGGCGCGGTGCGGGCGCTGCGGTGGAGACGGGCCCGCCGGCGGCGGAATTTCACATCAGCCGTGCCGCGGCCGCGAAGCTGCTTGGCGCCGACATCGGCGGCGCGCAGCCCGGCGCCACCGGTGGTATGGTCACGGCCCGTCTCGGCTGGGTGCAGGAGCCGAGTGACTGGGCGCGGAACGTGGTCGGGATCGTCCGGGGGAGTGATCCGAAGCTTGCGGGTGAATTCGTGGCAATCGGCGCGCACAACGACCACAACGGCATTCGCGGGATGGAAGATCACGATTCGGCCAAGGCGTATCGTGACGCGCGCATCAAGCTCGAGATGCAGGTCGTGAAGGGCGACCTTCGCTCGCTGACCGAGGCACAGTCGGCGACGATCCATGTGAACATGGATTCGATCCGCAAGCTCTTCCCCACGCCGCGTCTGGACTCGATCCAGAACGGCGCCGATGACGACGGGTCGGGCTCGATGGGTGTGCTCGAGATCGCCGAAGCGGTGGCACTGATGCCGGTCAAGCCGAAGCGATCGATCATCTTCGTGTGGCATACCGGTGAGGAAGCCGGATTGCTCGGATCGACGTACTTCACCGCGAATCCCACCGTGCCGATTGATTCAATCGTGACGCAGATCAACATCGACATGATCGGCCGCGGCCGAGCGGAGGACATGGTTGGCGGCGGTCCGACGTACGTCGGCGCGGTGGGGTCGAAGCGCCTGTCGGCCGATCTCAATCACGAGATGCTTGCAGTAAACGCCGCGGAGCCTGCGGCGAAGAGGCTGCGCATCGACTATCGGTTCGACGATCCGACGTTGGGTCTCAGCGTCGATGGCAGGCCGGTTTCCTGGCCCGGCTACAACAACATCTATGGCCGAAGCGATCACGCAAACTACGCCAACAAGTGCATTCCGATCGTCTTCTTCTTCACCGGCCTGCATGGCGACTATCACCAGAACACCGACGAGCCGCAGTACATCGATTACCCGCACTACGCGCTGATCGACAGCTACATCCGCGACCTGCTGGTCGATGTGGCCAATCGTCCGGTACGACCAGCGCTCGACAAGGTGTGCAGTCGCAGATAGGGGTGGTGTAGGTCGCGGCGCACGCGCCGCGAAGCGCCCCGGGAGCTGATCGCCACACTTGGCGACTGAGCCCGGGGCGTTCTACGTCTGTGCCGACGACATGCGAGCGGTCTGATCACGCACCGCCGTCCAGAGATCGAGCTGGTCCGGCGGACGCCGGGTTCGCGAGAAGTTCCGCTTTTCGCGACTTCCTTCTTCGGGAACGATGCCCAGTTCGGTTTGCAGGTCGACGAGCCGCCGATGCAGCGCGTCGGCGTACGACCGCGCGACCCAGTGTCGATCGCCGTAGTGACGTTGATAGCGAGCGGCGAGGTCGGGGCGCTCGCGGAGGAGCCACGGAATGAGCGTGGCACGGGTCGCCGGCCCCATCCTGAGCGGTGACCCCGCGACCCACGCGGCGCCGGCGTCCTTCGCGGCAACGATCAGCGCGCGGAGTGCCGCGCGATCATCGGTGATCCCTGGAAGGATGGGTGCGATCAGCAATCCCACGCGAACGCCCGCGGCGACGAGCGTCCGCATGGCGCGCAACCGTGCGTGCGGCGCTGGTGTGCGAGGTTCGAGGCGGCGAAGGAGCGGCGCATCGATCGAACCGAGCGACAGCGATACCGTGACCTTGTGACGTTCGGAGAGTTGCGCGAGGAGCGCGGCGTCGCGGGCGATCAGCGGTGACTTGGTGATCACGCCGAGACGAAGATCGTGGTACTGGAGCAGCACTTCGAGGAGCGATCGGGTGATGCGGAAGATGCGTTCGGCAGGTTGATAGGGGTCGGTGGCAGTGCCGATCACGAGCGGATCGCCCCTCAAGCGCGATGGGTGTAGTGTCGTGGCGAGGAGCGCTGCGGCGTTCTGCTTCACGAGGATTCGTCGTTCGAACGCCGTGGCGGGGGGAAGTGCGGAGATTTCCCGGACTACCTCGGCAGCGTCATCGCGCTGCGTCGCACGCTCGACCGTCCATCGGTGGGTGTCGCGGGCGTAGCAATAGGCGCAACCGAACTCGCATCCGATGTAGGGGTTCACCGAGGCGAAGATCATCTGCGTCGCGGCTGACGCGTTGACGATCGATTTCGCCTCGATCCCGATGAAGCTGGTGCCCCGCTGGCGGCGATCGAGCTCCGGCCAGATCGTCATCCGCAGCGAGCCCATCCACATGCGGGACGGGAAACGCAGCCCGACGTGTGCGCGAGTGCGGAGCCGCAATCGGGACAGTTTGCCGCGACCGGCACTTTCGGTACCGATTCGGTCGATATCACGTTAGAACTGATGCGAATGTTGGACTCATGCGGCGTTTCCATATACCGGTGTCTCCTGCTCGCGCCGCAACATAACCGAATAAATGCCGAACAAAAGTGAGGCGCAATCTGGGGGACTCACAGGAGGGTCAGGCACTGGGAGTCCCTGTCCCAGCCAAATAGATGTAAGTCCAAGTCAGCATTGTGTTTCAGTCTGTACGCGCTTCTCATTTCTTCGGAGATTTGTTAGCTTCTGCCGCACCGCAAAGCTGTCGGGATGCTGACACGAACGATGGCTCTGCGAATTCCCCCTGTCACATCCTGCTGCTTTTCGGAAGGCACATCGATGCGTCGTCTTTGTCGGCTCCTTCTGCTCCTCCTGGTTCCCGCTACGCTGCACGCGCAGGGCACGCTCCGCGGCACCGTCGTCAACCACGTCAGCGGCTCGGCCGTCACCGGGGCGAGAGTCACGACCGATGGCACCACCAATGCCGCCGTGACCGATGATGCCGGGCAATTCACGTTGGTGGTCCGCCAGAACCGCCGAGATATCACGGTGACGGCCGTGGGATATCTGCCGAAGTCGGTATCGGTATCGGGATCGACCGAGTCGATTCGCATCGAACTCACGCCGACGCCGGTGGAATTGCAGGGGCTCGAGGCGACGGCGACCAAGGCCAAGGCATCTCCGTCGACGGTGACTCGGCACGACCTCAACCGCTTCAACGGTATCGATCTCGTCGACGCGATCAACACGGTGCCAGGCGTCTTCATGCAGTCGCGGACGCCGTTCGGCGGAATGCACATCGACATCCGCGGCTACTATCCGAGCGTGAGCGGCAACTCGCCGAATTCGAACGGAATGGGCGCCGATGTCTTCCTCAACGGCATTCCGATCACCGACGCGAGCGGGAACACGGTAATGGACGATGTCGACTTCTCGTCGCTCGGCAATGTGCAGATCATCAAGGGCCCCGCCTCAAGCCTCTATGGCGGTGCCATCGGCGGGACGGTGCTGCTGACGACGGTCCGTCCGACTCCGGGTCAGACCACCGCCAGCGAGAACTTCCTCGGCGGCGGGACAGGGTTGATCCGCTCGAACACCAACCTGCAGGGCTCCGACGGAACCTCGGATTACATGCTCAACTACGGCTACCAGAACGACGATTCCTGGCGGCCGCACAGCCAGTCGCAGAAGAACTACGCGCGCGCCTCGGGGGACTACCAGATTTCGTCGAACTCGACGCTGAGGGGATTCTTCTCATACAACAGGTCATATGAGGAACTGGCTGGCGAGATCGACAGCACCGATTTCTACGCGGCGAAGCCGGTCAGCGACGCGAACTACCTCGCCAACAATTCCCATATCCAGCTCACCAGCGTCCTCTCCGGGATCACCGACGACCAGCGGATCAGCGCGCACTTCACCAATTCGACGTCGGTGTTCGGCAGCTCGCGCTTCGCGAATCAGCCGTTCGCGCACGGATTCACCGACGTGACGCAATTCAACTTCGGAGTGCGGTCGGCATTCGGATATACCGGCCGGGCGGGGAACGTCGGGATCAGCGGGAGCCTTGGCGTGATGGCGCAGCGGTCGAACGTGACGAGCAACGGCGTCTTCATCACGCCGGCGCCGCCATTCACGGAGCGGCCGAGCGCTTCGGAGAACTATGCCGTCAATTCGTACGAGTTCACCGAATGGACCTTCGCATTCCAGCACGCGTTCAGCGTGACCGCCGGCGGTTCGCTGATCAAGAATTCATTCAGCATCCAGAACCTGCTCAAGAACAATCAGCTGTTCGACACGACGGTGGTCCGGACCAATTCGTTCGCGACGGTCTTCGCCCCTCGCGTCGAGGTGGCCAAGGGGATCGGGGCGAACCGACTGATCTACGCCAGTGTGAGTACCGGCTACACCCCGCCGCTGCTGACCAACGCGATTTCGACCGACGGCACCGTCGACACGCTTCTCAAGCCAGAGCGCGCGGTGCAGTACGAGGTCGGCTTCCAGGGAGACATCGCTCCGCACCTCAACAGCCAGATCGCGTTGTTCGATCTCGACAACAAGGACAAGCTGACGTCGCAGACGATCAACTCGATCACGTCGCCGATCAACGTCGGCGAGCAACGGAACGAGGGTGCCGAGGTCTCGCTCAGCTGGGCAGCGATTTCCGATCCGGCGAAGCAGCTCTCGCTGGTGCGGCCATGGGTGTCGTACACCTACACGAACGCCAAGTACATCTCGTTCAAGAGTGACAACAACAACACCGCCAATACCGTCGATTTTTCGGGGAACTACGTCGCGCGCGTGCCGAAGAACCGATACGCGATCGGGCTCGATGCCGCGACGAAGAGCGGCTTCACGCTTGACGGGACGTATCAGTTCGTCGATCGCGTGCCGGTGACCTACGACAACTCCACCTGGGTGCACTCCTACAACCTGTTGAGTGCCAGGCTTGGCTACCAGGCGAAGCTGAACACTCTCTGGCAGCTCAATCTCGCCGTCGGCGGCGACAACCTCACGGGGAGCACCTACTACACCTTCCTGTTCGTGGGGCCGAATTACAAGGGACTGGCGCAAAGTCAGGACGGAGGGACCGGCGACGGCTACATCCTTCCGGGAAATCCGAGCGCCCGGGTCTACGCCAGCGCCGGACTGTCGTATCAGCTGAAGTAACGTTCGTCGGTTCCCTGTCGAGCCCGTCTCCGCGCACTGGCGGGGGCGGGCTCGTGCATCACGATCGTCGCTGCCAAAACGCGTTACCTTCGAAGCAGGATGGACATCTATCAGCTGGCGCTGATCATCGGCGCGGTGGGTCTTTGCGTGATGGCGTTCTCCGGACTCGGGCGGCACGGTGGCGGAGCGCGCGGTCACGGCGGTGGGCATGCCAGTCACGGCGGCCACGCCGGGCAGGGACACGTGACAGCAGGGCATGCTTACGGATCGGTGATCGGTGGCGCGTCGCGCATCGGGCTGTGGATGCTGATGTCGCCGCGCTATCTCTTTGCCGCACTCCTCGGCTTCGGATTGATCGGTGTGGCGTTGCATTCATGGGTGGGCGGCACGCTGCTCCTCGTGGCAGCGATCGCAGGCGGCATCGCGATCGAGCGGCTGCTGGTGGCGCCGCTGTGGAAACTGACGATGCGATTCGCATCGAACCCCGCCACGACGATTGAATCGGCGACCTTTGCCGAGGCGACCGTCGTCTCGAATTTCGACCGCAACGGGCAGGGGATCGTGGCGGTCGAAGTGGATGGCCAGGTACGGCAGATCCTCGCGACGCTTTCCGAAGCCGATCGCGCCCGTGGCGCGCGGGTGCGCGCCGGCGAGCTGGTGCGTGTGGAGGAGGTCGATCCGGCGCGGCACCGATGCGTGGTCTCGTCGTTGTAGGATGTTCACTCTTTTCGATTCGGAGCAGGAGAGATGAATTCGGGGCTGCTGATTCTGGTGGGCGGGGTGGTCTTCGTCGTCGTCGTGATTCCGATGGTCGTCGCGGGTTTCCTGCGCAATGTCGAAGCGGGAACGATCCGGATGGTCAGCTGGCTCCAGGGCGGCACGGTGATCTATCGAGGGCCGGGGAAATCGAAGGAGATTCCGCTCCTCACCACGGGCACGACGATCTCGAGCAAGGTGATCAACGTCGACCTCGACATCACCGACCAGACCGCCGATATCGATGACACGGGGACGCCGCGGCCGATCAAGGTCCGGGTCCTCGCCAGCGCGATCGTCTCGGTCGGCGACAGCGACGTCCTGATTCGCACGGCGGCGAACCGGTTTTTCTCGAAGAGCGACGCCGATCAGCTCAGCACGCTGACCGACCTGCTCTCGAGTTCGGGGCGCCGCGCGATCAATCTGCTCACGCACGACCAGCTTTTCTCGGCGAAGGCAACGCCGAGTGCGTCGCGTGCACTGCTCCCGCCGCCTGCGGGAGTCGAGCCGCTGCCGGTCAAGATCCAGCCAGCGGTTATCGTGTCGACCGAACCGACGGTGATCGAAGACGACGACGATCCGCTCGCGGTGATCATCCGCAAGGCGTGTTCGCGCGAACTGACGGATCTCGGGCTGATCTTCAATTCGCTCAACATCAAGATCGTGCAGTCGGAGGTCGCGGAGGCTCGGCGGCGGCAGTCGGCGGCAGAAGCGCAGGCGAACTCCGAAATCGTGGCGGCGATGCAGGCGCGCCGGTCGAAGGAGGCGCAGCTCGACGCCGAGCGGGCGATCTCCGACAAGCAGCGTGAACTGGAGCAAAC
Source organism: Gemmatimonadales bacterium (assembly GCA_036500345.1). Classification (NCBI taxonomy): domain Bacteria; kingdom Pseudomonadati; phylum Gemmatimonadota; class Gemmatimonadia; order Gemmatimonadales; species Gemmatimonadales bacterium. Next base: position 12,792 of record DASYCE010000025.1, read on the forward strand.
CAAGGCGGCGAACGCGGCACTGGTTGCCGAGGCCGAAGCGAAGCGGCAGGAAGCCGCCGGGCTGCAGCGCGTCGCCGAGCTCGATGCCACGCAGATCGCCCAGGCCAAGGCCGATGCCGCGCGCGTCCGCCTCGAAGCGGAAGCCGCCGCCGATGCGGAGGCGATCAAGATCCGCAAGATCGCCGACGCGACCGCCGAGAGCATCCAGAAGGTGAACCAGGCGATCCAGGCCGGCGGCGAGAGCTACTTCCGGTACCGCCAGATCGAGATGCTGCCACAGATTGCGCCGGCGATCGCCGACGCGCTCTCCGCGGCGAAGATGGTAACAATCTCAGGCGGCGGCGGACCAGGAGCGGCCGAGACCACGACCAGCAACATCGCGAGCGTGATCCAGACGATCGTTGCCGCGCAGCTGGTTTCCAGGTCGGGGATGCTGGACGGAGGGCCGACGAAGGACGCCGATGATCGGCAGGATCAGGACAAGAAGGCGCGCTGATTTCAATCAAAAGGAGAATCTGGTGGCGACACTCATCATCCTGCGAATCGTTCATATCGGCTGCGGAGTGTTCTGGGCGGGCGGCGTCCTGTTCATGAACTTCCTGGTCGGACCGTCGCTTGCAGCGACGGGGCCCGACGGGATCCGCGTGGTGCAGGAAATGAATCGCCGGCACTACTTCGACGTCGTCCTCACGACAGGGCTGCTCACGATCCTTGCGGGCCTCGAGCTCGTGAATCGTGACTCGGCCGGCTTCACGCCGAGCTGGTTCCGATCGCCGTTCGGCAGCGGGATTGCGGCCGGGATGATCGCGGCGATCATTGCCTTCCTGATCGGCGTCATCGTCATCAAGCCGACCATGGTGCGGATGTCGAAGCTCGGTGCTGAAATGGCACAATCTCCGGCCGAAGCCCGCGGAGCGTTCATGCCCCGCATCGACGCGCTTCGGAGCCGACTCAAGGCCTCCGGCATGGTGGGCTCGATCTTCATGATCATCGCGGTGCTGGCGATGGCGACGGCGCGGTATCTCTAGCGCTCGAGGTTGAGCGGCGGTTCGGTCGGAGCGGCGAAGTCTTCTTCCGTCGGCGGGCGAAAGATCACATCCAGGGCGAGATAGAGGGTCTTGGTCCACGGAAAGAGTGCGAACGGCAGGACGATCGCCACCACCACGGCACCGATGGTGATCGCCGTCCAGTCGGGACGGGGCCACTGGAGCCAGATCGCGACGACTATGGCAACGGTTACTACAGTCAGCGTGATGCTGGTATTGACCGTGAGCGAGCCGAGCCAGTAGCCGCGCTCGGCGCGATCGAGCCGGAATCCGCAGCGCGGACAGTTCGGGGCTTCAAGAAACCAGCTGAGAAGGACCGGCCGGCGACCGCAGGCGACGCACTGGAGGAGGAGTGCCCGCCGGAGGACGACCGCCGGATTCAGGGGAGCGGCACGGTGTCGCGGACCAGGACGAGGATCGCTGCCTGGGGCACGACCAGATAATGCCGATCTTCGAAGGTGATCTCGACCGCCGCCTTGCGGAAGAAGATGGCGTGATCGCCGATCCGCGCCTGGAGCGGCCGGTGACGCGCCGGACGGTCGTCGACCTTCCACGGTTCGTTCTCGAAGGCGGTCGGATCAGGAAGCGGATCTCCGGGGCCGGTGGCGACGATCAGCCCGGTCTGCACCGCCAGATTGTCGACGGCGCTGGCGGGGAGGTAGAGCCCAACACGAGTCCGCTGCTCCTCACCGTCTTCGAGGGTGATCAGCACCCGGTCGCCGACGACGATCAGCTCCTTCGGAAACGGATCCACTCAGGCGCCGCCCTGCTGATGGATCGTCACGAGGTGGGTCACGCGGAGCTGGCGGCGCATGGTGGGAAGTTGCAGCTGCACTTCCTCGCCGACCTGCCGGTCCTTGAGGGCGCGGCCCAGCGGCGATGCCAGCGAAATGTGACCGGCATCGATGTCCATCATCTCCGCGAGGACGAGGGTGTATTCCTCTTCCTCTCCCGTCTTCACGTCCTCCACCTTGACCCGTGAACCGAGGCCAACGCGGTCGATTGGGGCCTCGGTGTTGGCGAGCTGGGTCAGCTGATTGAGCCGCTGGTGCAGCTGACCGAGGCGTGCCTGGACGAACTGCTGCCGCTCCAGCGCCGCCTTGTACTCGGAGTTTTCCCGCAGATCGCCCATTTCGACGGCGGTCGCGATCGCCTGCGGCAGGGTGACGGCGAGTTCGTGAGTGAGCTCCTCGATCTCGCGGCCGAGTTGTTCGCGCATTTCCCGGATCATGCTGCTATTCCTGGCAAGGTCCGCGGCACGGCGGCCGGAACGGACCGAGTGCTGGTGAGGACTCGAAAAACAAGGTACGGTCCATCCGGCTCGTCCCGGATGGACCGCTTGGTGATCTCATCAATAGTACTCGGTTCCCCGGGAAAGGGGGACCATTGCCGCGCCACCGGGCGCTAGATTGGCGGGATGGTGACCAGATTTGCGATGGCATCGCTCGCAGTACTCGCGGCGGGCCACCCCGCTGCGGCTGCGTCCCAGGCGATCCAGGCGACCCAGGCGAACGCTCCGGTTCAGGCGACAGCCCCAGACTCGGTCGCGCGGATGCAGTTGGCCGATCTAGCCACGGCGGCACCGGGTGTTCGTTTCGATCTGCGCTACGCCACCCCCGATAACTTCACCGGCACGGTGCTGCCGGGATACGGTGCCGCGAGGCCACTCCTTCGGCGGGAAGCCGCCGTTGCGCTCGCGCGTGTGGAACGCGATCTCGAGCGTCACGGGATGGGACTCAAGGTCTGGGATGGCTATCGCCCGGTCCGTGCTACCCTCGGTATGGTCGCCTGGTGCGAGGCGAATCATCGCGTCGATCTGCTCGATCAGGGCTACATCGCGCGCCATTCGCGACACAATCAGGGCGTTGCGATCGATCTGACGGTGGTCCGGCTCGCGGACGGACGCGAGCTCGACATGGGGACGGGGTTCGACGAATTCTCCGAGCGGGCGCACACGGCGAACGCGTCGGGAGCCGAGGCAGCGAACCGGAAGATCCTAGGCGACGCGATGCGCCGCGCTGGTTTCGTCAATTACGTCGATGAGTGGTGGCATTTCTCGTTCGATGTTCCCGATCCGGTGCCGTTCGATCTGCCACTGGAGCGCTGGTGACACGCCGTGCGCGCGATGTCGCACGCGCGTTTTTCTTGACCGAAACGCGTCAACCGGGTATCCTGTACCCCCGAAATCCCTGTGATGAGCGCCTTCCCATCGACGGAACCCGAAGCCGGGATGTATTGCTGATGCGACAATTGCGCGTGCCGCGACGGTGGTTGCAACCACTCGGTCTGTTGTCTGTCCTTGCGGTGGTGCTCGTCGCCGGTTGCGGTGGCCCCTATCCGCAGTCCACCCTCGACCCGCGCGGCGATTTCGCGCAGATGGTCGACGCGGTGTTCTCCAAGACGGTCTACCTGGCGACCATCGTCTTCGTGCTGGTGGAAGGCGCGCTGCTGTGGGCGGTGTTCAAGTTCCGCGGCAAGCCCGACGACGCCGAACCGCACCAGATCCATGGCAGCACCGTCGTGGAAATCGTCTGGACGATCATTCCGGCGGTGGTCCTCGCGATCGTCGCGGTGCCGACGGTACAGACGATCTTCAGGACGGCGGAGGTGCCGGCCAGCTCTCCTGACGGCCAGCCGCCGCTCAAGGTGGAAGTGGTCGGTCATCAATGGTTCTGGGAGTTCCGGTATCCCGAACTGGGGATCACGACCGCGAACGAGCTCCACGTTCCGGTGAACCGGACCGTTGACCTCCGCATGAAGTCGATCGACGTGATCCATTCATTCTGGGTGCCCCAGTTCGCCGGCAAGCGCGACGTCTTCCCGAATCGCGAGACCCGGCTCTGGTTCACGGCGAAGGTGACCGGCGCGTTTCCTGGCGCGTGCGCCGAGTTCTGCGGGACAGAACACGGGCGGATGGATTTCTACCTGATGGTTGATTCGCCCGACTCGTTCAAGGCGTTCGTCAATCGCCGGCTCAGCGACACGGCGATGGCGTATAACGGGCTCCCGATGGGAGCGACGGCGGCGACCGCCGCGTCGATGATGCCGGTACCGGCCACCGCGCAGGATTCGCTGGTGGCGCACGGCCGCCAGCTCTTCACGGCGAAAGCCTGCACGACCTGCCATTCGATCTCATCGATGCACCTGCTCTCGACGATCGGCCCGAACCTGAGCGGCATCGGGACGCGCAAGATGATCGGGGCTGGATGGCTGCCGAATACCGACGCCAACCTGCGCGACTGGATCGAGCACACGCAGAAGGTGAAGCCCGATGTCAAGATGGTTCTGCCGCTGCCGGTGTCGGACGATGACGTGACGGCGTTGATCGCGTACCTGCGCACGATGCGCTGACGGGACGAGGATACTGAGACCTATGGCAACTACTGTTCTCGAACCAGCCCACGCCACAACGGCGAAGCGCAGCGTGCTGGTGGAGTGGCTCACCACGGTCGACCACAAGCGGGTCGGCATTCTGTACGGTGCGTCGGCGTTCATCTTCTTCCTGATGGGCGGCATCGAGGCCGAGATCATCCGCCTCCAGCTGATGAAGCCGGACAATCACCTGGTGTCGCCGGAGTTCTACAATCAGCTGTTCACGATGCACGGCACCACCATGATCTTCCTCGCGGTGATGCCGATCAGCGCGATGTTCTTCAACTTCTTCGTGCCGCTGCTGATCGGCGCGCGCGACGTGGCGTTCCCCCGGCTCAACGCAATGAGCCTCTGGGTGTTCATCCTCGGCGGGCTGTTCATCAACTTCTCGTTCCTGCTCAATTCGGCGCCCAACGGCGGCTGGTTCGGTTACGCGCCGCTGTCATCGCGGGAGTATTCGCCCGGCGTGAACATGGATTTCTGGATGCTTGGCCTCCAGATCCTCGGTATCGCGTCGCTGGCCGCCGGAGTGAATTTCTTCACCACGATCCTCAACATGCGCGCCAAGGGGATGACCCTGATGCGCATGCCGATGTTCGTCTGGTCGGTGCTGGTGACGCAGGTGCTGGTGCTGCTGGCGTTCCCGGTGATTACCGTGGCGCTGATTCTCCTCATGGCGGACCGGATCTACGGCGCGAGCTTCTTCGAGCTCAAGGCTGCCGGCGATCCGATGCTCTGGCAGCACCTCTTCTGGGTCTTCGGCCACCCCGAGGTGTACATCCTGATCCTGCCGGCGTTCGGCATCGTGTCGGAGATCCTGCCGGTCTTCTCGCGCAAGCCGCTCTTCGGCTACAGCGCGATGGTCTTCTCGATGGCATTCATCGCATTTCTCGGATTCGGCGTCTGGTCGCACCACATGTTCGCCACCGGGATGGGCCCGCTCGCCGACTCGTTCTTCTCGCTGGCGACGATGCTGATCGCGATTCCGACCGGTGTGAAGATCTTCAACTGGATCGGGACGATCTGGGGCGGATCGCTGCAGTTCAAGACGCCGCTCTATTTCGCCCTCGGCTTCATCGCGATGTTCATCATGGGCGGACTCTCGGGCGTGATGCACGCCGTCGCGCCGGCAGACCTGCAGCAGACCGATTCGTACTTCGTGGTGGCGCACTTCCACTACGTCCTCTTCGGCGGGTCGATCTTCGCGCTGGCGGCCGGTGCGTACTACTGGTGGCCGAAGATGTTCGGCCGGGTGCTCAATGAAACGCTCGGGAAGACGCACTTCTGGCTGATGCTGATCGGGTTCAACCTGACCTTCTTCCCGATGCACTTCTCCGGACTGCTGGGGATGCCGCGGCGCATCTACACCTATCCCGCGGGGCTCGGCCTCGGCTGGCTGAATCTCCTGTCGACGGTCGGCGCGCTGATCCTCGGCTTCTCGTTCCTGGTGTTCATCTACAACATCATCACGACCTGGCGAAGCGGCGAACCGGCCCCGGCTGATCCGTGGGGCGGCGCGACGCTGGAGTGGTCGATTCCGTCGCCGCCGCAGGAATGGAACTTTGCGGTCGAGCCGGAAGTGCACGAGAAGGATGCTCTCTGGGCGATGAAGCGCGCTGCCGGAGTGCGCATGCTCCCCGAACCGCCGCGGGTGAGCGGTCAGGGGATTCACCTGCCGAGCCCATCGTGGTGGCCACTCTTCACGGCAATCGGCCTGCTCGTCTTCATGGTCGGGATTCTGGTGCGCGGGCCGGTGAGCCACGCCTTTCCGTTCGGGCTGATCTCGGCGGCAGGCTTCGCGATCGCAGCGTTCTCGATCTTCAAGTGGTCGTACGAGCCGCCCGACCATCACACGTCTCACATCGCTCACTGAGGGATTGCACTCGATGACCGCCGCCGCACTCCCGCACGATTCCGCATCGGCCCACGAGGAGCACCACACCTCGCTTCCGGTCAACAACCGGAAGCTGGCCATCTGGACCTTCATCGGTTCGGAGTGCATGTTCTTCGCGTCGCTGATCACTACCTTCGTGATCTATCGCGACTCGCATGCGACCGGCCCGGGGCCGAAGGATGTCCTCGGTGTGCCGCTGGTGACCTCCGGTACCGCCGTGCTCCTCTTCTCGTCGTTCTTCGTGGTGATGGCGCTCAACGGCGCGCAGCAGGGGAATCGGAAAAAGCTGCTGACCTGGCTCTCGCTCACGGTACTGTGCGGCCTCTTCTTCGCCGGGATGCAGGTGTACGAATTCACCCATTTCGTCCGTGATGGAATGGGATACACCACCAATCTCTTTGCGACGAGCTTCTTCACCCTCACGGGTTTCCATGGCACGCACGTCGCGATCGGCACGCTGTGGCTCGCGACGCTGCTGAAGGACGCATGGAAGGGGCGGATTCCGCCGGAGAAGTCGCTCAATCTCGAGATCGCTGCGCTCTACTGGCACTTCGTCGACGTGGTGTGGATCATCATCTTCCCGGTCGTCTACCTGATGAGCCTGGGGCACAAATGAGCGATACCGTCGCAGTCGTTCACGATTCTCACGACATCCCGCACGCCACGGGATCGAAGTACGTCCAGATCGCCTGCATTCTCTTCGTGCTGACGGCGCTGGAGGTCCTGCTGTACGAAGTGTGCTTCGGCCATCTGTCGGGGAGTTCGTTCAGTGCGTCGCTGGCGCCGCATTTCGTCTCGGTGCTGCTGATCCTGTCGGCGATGAAGTTCTGGTTCGTGGCGATGTTCTACATGCACCTCAAGTTCGACATCAAGATCCTGTCGTGGCTGTTCGGTTTCTCCTTGATGATCGCGTCGGTGGTGATCCTCGCGCTGTTCGTGCTGTTCACCTACAACCGGACGCTCTGGTGGTGGAACGGCGCCTGGCATTGACGCGCCGGGCTCCACGCTGATCTACCGAGGCGGCTCCTACGGGACCGCCTCTTCGCTTGTCGGCGTCCGCATGATCGCGCCGGCAACCGTCGTGGAGACCCACCCGCGGGAGGAGGCCTCGGCGTCGCAGCGGTCGGCGGCGGTCTCGAACGCTTCGAGATCGAACGGGACCGGCTCGAGCGCCGCATATCGCGGCGAGGTGTTGATGATCGGGCAGGGATTCGGAATGACGTCGCCGCTGGCCGCAACGATCGGCAGGCCGATCATCCTGCAGGTGGCCGGGCGACCGTCATAGATCCGGCAGGCGCCATCATCGCCGAGCGCCGGGCAGGGAAGTGGTTCGAGATCTTCGGCGAGAGCGTCGAACGCTTCGTCGCCGAGCGCATCGACGTCCCACGGGGCGTCCCAGTCGACCCGCGCGCGATAGTGTGCGACGTGTTCGCCGGCTCGACGCTGCAGTTCGCGTTGTAGCCGCGGTTCAAGCCCGCGGACCGCATTCGCTACCAGCTCCGCATCAGCAGGGGAGATATCAAACGGTCCATGGCAGCAGGCCGAGCAGCCACGGCGGCATAGAACGACGCCGGGTCCGGCACGCTCCACGCCGTCCGCAAACCACCGATCAATTGTCGCGAGGAGTGCGCTGTACGTCACTCGGGGAGCTTCATTGCCGCCATGCCGAGGAGTATCCAGCCGGCGATGAAGGCGAGACCGCCTATCGGCGTGATCGCGCCGAGCCAGCGGTGCCCGGTGGCAACAAGGAGGTAGAGCGAGCCGGAAAAGACGATCACGCCGCCGATGAATGCCCAGGCGGCCATGGCGGCGGAGGGTGCCTGGCGAGAGATGAGCCACGCCGCGGCAAAGAGCGCGAAGGCGTGGTACATCTGATATCGCACCCCTGTCTCGAAGATCTCGAGGTCGCCGGGGGAGAGTCTGGCGCGGAGCGCATGTGCGCCGAACGCGCCGAGCATCACGGCGAGCGCGCCGAAGGTGGCACCGACGGTGGCGGCGAGGCGGCTCGTCATTGGTGCGGCAAGACGATGGTCATGAGGCTGCCGGCTGGACCAGGTCGGTCGCCATGCCCATCGCGTGGTAGCCGTTGTCGACGTAGATCGTGGTACCGGTGATCCCGGCCGCAAGCGGCGAAGAGAGAAAGGCGGCGGTGTGGCCGACGTCGGCCGCTTCGAGGTCGCGCTGCAGCGGCGAATTGCTGCGGCAGTACTCGACCATCCGTTCGATGATGCCGATCGCCGACGCGGCACGCGATGCATACGGCCCGGCGGAAATGGTGTTGACGCGAACGCCCCAGCGCCGACCAGCCTCGAATGCCAGCGTGCGCGTGTCGGACTCGAGCGCCGCCTTTGCCGATGACATCCCGCCGCCGTAGCCGGGAACGGCGCGCTCGCTCGCCATGTACGTGAGCGAGAGGAACGAGCCGTCCGGTCGCATCAGCGGAGCGAAATCGCGAATCATCGCGAGATGGCTGTAGGCGGAGACACTGACCGCGGCCAGATATCCCGGACGTGAGGTTTCGAGCAGCGGCTTCTTCACTTCGGGGCCGTTGGCGAGCGAGTGCACGACGATGTCAAGCGGTTGCTCGCCGAAATCGGCACGAAGCGCTGCCGCGACGCCGGCGATCGAGAAGTCACCGCGCTCGCGGTATCGCTTGTTCTCGCGGATCTCCGCCGGCGCGTCAGCGAGCGTATCATATGCCGCATCGAGCGGATAGATCCGCTCGAAGGTCATTGTTCCGCCGCGGCGCAGCTCGAGGGAGGCGGCGATCTTGCCGCGTTCGAGCAGGTTCTCGAAAATCCCCATGGCTGGGGGCCAGGTGCCGACGCAGACCGTGGCACCGGCTTCGGCAAGCGCCTTCGCGATCGCGAAGCCGAATCCGCCGTCGTCGGCCACGCCCGCGACGAAGGCGCGCCGATTCGATAGATCGATGGAAAGCATTGGTCAATTATAAGGCGGAATGAGGCAGGGAGAAGTTCGACACGCTACTCGGCGCGGAGTACCTCGAGGGGCGGACGGCGGAGCGCTTCCGCTGAACTGCCAAGACCGATCGCGGTCGTCAGTACAACGAGCAATACAGCGAGCGCCGCCATTGAACCAATCGGCAGGATGAAATGTGTGTCGAAGACCCACTTCGACAGCGCCCAGCCCGCGCCGCCGGCGAGGAGAACGGCGACCAATGCGGCGCTCAACCCGAGCGCCGCGTATTCCACGCACAGGATGACCAGAACCTGCGGACGGGTGGCACCGAGCGTTCGAAGGAGGGTCGCTTCGCGAAGCCGCTGCCAGCGGCTCGTGGCGATCGCACCGATCAACACGATCGTTCCCGTGATCAGGGAGAAAAGCGCCATGAATCTGATCGCCAGGATCACGCGATCGATGATCGACTCGACAGCCTGCTCCATCTGGCCGATGTCGACTGCGGTCACGTTGGCAGCGTGCTCGGCCACGACGCGTTGCACCTGACCGCGCACCAGCGGGTCGGCGGCGTGCACGAGGGTCACCCACGATTGCGGCGCACGCTCGAGCGCACCGGGCGCAAAGACGACGAAAAAGTTGGGCTCGAAGCGCGCCCAGTTGACGGCGCGCAGCGAGGTGATGCGACTGTAGACGGGGATGCCCTGTACATCCCACGCGATGCTGCTGCCGAGTCCGACGCCCAACTCATGAGCGAGATCGCTCTCGACCGAGATCTCCACGGGGTGTGCCGCTGTTCGTCCATCGCCCGATGATGTGTCGAACCAGCGCCCGGTGGTGATTCGCTCACTGGATGTGCGGTCGGCACGATAGGTCGAACGGAACTCGCGACGATACGCCCAGGCGGACGGTTCACGAGCATTGCCGTCACGGCCAACAGCATTCCGGGTACTGTCCCGAGCCGCGAGGGTCGTCACGGTGACGCCGTTCAATTCGCGAATCCGCATCGGAATGATCGGAACGTACGGCGTGAACGTCAGATGGTCGGCGTGCAGAATCGAATCGATGATCGATCGCTGTTCGTTCTGGATGTCGATCAACACCAGGTCGGCGTGGCCGCCGACGTCATCGATCTGCACCGCATGCAACAGGTTCTGCTGTGCGGCGAAGAGCGTGGTGAGGATGAAGGCCCCGAACCCGAGGGAGAGTACGACCGTCACCGTCTGATTCGCGGGGCGGTGAAGATTGGCGAGGCCTTGCCGAACGAGGTAGCGCCGGATGAGCGGTGTGCCGCGACGTGCGACCGCGATCACGGCGAGCGAGACGACCCAGAGAGCGGCGATGGCAACGGCGCAACCGGCCGCAAAGGCGGCCGCATGGCGAAGCGAGCCGACCTGGATCGTCGCGAGCGCCACCACGCTCGCGGCGACGATCACCGCCGCGCCGATCCGCGCAACATCCCACCGGCCCGCGACCGGATCGACGTTGCGTCGCAACGTCACCAGCGGTGCGACCGAGCGGACTGCCAGGAGCGGAACGAGTGCAAAGACGGCCGCGGTCCAGAGGCCGCTCGCGATCCCCACCACGATGGCGTGCGGCGACGGCACCACGTGCACGCCGACCGGGAGAAAGTCGCGCACGACGTATGGCATCAGCTGCTGCAAGCCGACTCCCACAACCGCACCGATCAGCGATCCGACGAACGCCATGCCGAGTGCCTGCAGCAGATATGCAGCGAGGATCTGCCCCGAGGTGGCGCCGAGACACCGAAGCACCGCGATGCTGTCGAGCTGCCGGCGGATGAAGACATGGACCGCGCTGGCGACACCGAGACCACCGAGGAGCAGCGCGGCGAGCGCCACGAGACCGAGATAATTGCCGAGCCGGATCAATCCGCGGGTGAGGTTGTCGCGATCTTCCGCAACGGTGTGCAGGGAGAACTGTGCACGACGCATCGACGGCGCGTTGGACGTCGCGACCTGCTGCGGACTGATCGTGGCCGGAAGCTTCAGAAACGTCTCGTAATCCGCTCGCGAGCCGAAAGCGATCAGCTTGGTCGCGGGGAGTGCGCTTGTCGAGATGAACACGCGCGCGCCGAACGCCATCTGCAGTCCGATGTCACCGGGGACATTTGTCGCGGTCGCAATCACCGGGAATCGGGAGGCGCCGAGTGCAACGGTATCGCCGAGGTGTACGTCAAGCGCGGTCAGCAGCGAGGGATCGACGATGATCCCGCCGCGTTGCAACCCGGACCAGGCGCCGGATGGCGCAGTCGTGATCTCGCCATAATAGGGCCAGCCGGGGTCGACGGTGCGGACCTGAACCAGTCGGCCCGCTCCCGCACCGGGACGATACGCCATCGCTGCAAAGTTCACCGAACGCGCGACCTGAACGGCCTGGCCACCGGTGCGCCGAAGTGAATCGATCAGACGGGTCGCGACGGCGTTGCTGTCGGCCGGTATGCGGCCGGCAACGGACAGGTCGGCGCCGAGAAGGTCCTGGGCCTGCTGGGCGACGGCAACGGTGAGGTTTCGCGTGAAGGAGTTGACGGCGACGAGTGCGCCGACCCCGGCAATGACCGAGCCCGTGAGGAGGACAAGCCGGCGCCGCGCCGCATGGGCTTCGCGCCAGGCCAGACGAAGAGCGAATGCCGCTCCGGTCACGCGCCACTATCTCCGACGATCGATCCGTTCGCCAGCCGGATGATCCGCCGCGCGCGGGAGGCAAGGTCGTGGTCGTGCGTCACCAACACGAGTGTCGTACCATACTCGGCGTTCAACGCGGTCATGATGTCGACGACATTCGCGCCGTTTTCGGCGTCGAGGTTCCCTGTCGGCTCATCGGCGAAGAGAATGGGCGGCCGGTTGCTGAAGGCGCGCGCCACGGCAACGCGCTGCTGCTCGCCCCCGGAGAGCTGGGCCGGGTAGTGGCTGGCGCGGTCGCCGAGGTGGACGCGATCCAGGAGTTCGTCGGCCCGGATCCCCGCGTCGTCGGCGCCGGCGAGTTCGAGCGGGACCTGGATGTTCTCGCGCGCAGTCAATGTCGGGATCAACTGAAACGACTGGAACACGAACCCGATTCGCCCGCGACGGAAGCGGGCGCGATCGTCCTCGTCGAGGTCACCGATATCGACGCCATCGACGATGACCCGTCCGGCGGTCGGCCGGTCGAGGCCGGCAAGGAGGCCGAGCAGTGTTGTCTTGCCACTTCCCGATGCACCGGTGATCGCGAGAAAGCCGCCGGCCTCGAGTGCGAAGGTGATATCCTTGAGCACCGGAAGGCGACGCCCGCCGGACAGGTATTCATGCCCGATCCCTTCGCAGGCAAGGATCGGGGATCCAGATCGGGGAGGCCGAACGGGTGCGATGGTCGACACGAGGGAAATACCTGAAGATCGTGATGACGGCGTGCACTCTCGCCGGGTGCGGTGCGCGCTCTCGCCCTGTTGCCACGGCGGCGAAGAATAGTGGCGAAGCGCTCAGTCCCGCGACACCGTCGGTGCTCCTCATCGGTACATCGCTGACGGCCGGGTATGGACTCGACCCGCACGATGCCTGGGCGACACGGATCCAGGAGAAGGTTGATTCGGCCAGGCTCGGATTCCGGGTCATCAACGCCGGCGTGAGCGGTGAATCGTCCGCCGATGCGTTGCACCGGATTGATTGGCTCCTGTCGCAGGGCGCGCCGGCGGTCGTGATCGTCGAAACCGGCGCGAACGACGCACTGCGCGGCGCTCCGGTCGATTCGATCCGCACCAACCTCGATTCGACTCTCTCGCGCCTCGATCAGCGTCAGCCGCGACCGGTCATCATCGTGGCCGGGATGGAGGCGCTGCCCAACCTTGGCCGGCAATACGGCGAGGCGTTCCGGGGCATCTTCCCGGCCGAGGCCCGGGCGCACCACGATCGGTATCTTCCGTTTCTTCTCGACGGTGTCGCAGGGATTCCGGCGCTGAACCAGGGTGACGGCATTCACCCGAATGCCACCGGTTCCCGCCGCGTCGCAGAGAATGTCTGGCAGTTGCTCGAGCCGATCCTCGACTCTCTCCATCGGATGCGTCATGACAGTCTTTGATTCCAAGCACCAGCGCGCGGCGTGGCTGGTCGCGATTCTTGGCGTCGTGCTGGTCATCGCGCTGCTGCCGTACGCGTCCGGCCTGCTCGGGGCGCCGGTGCTGTACGTCGTCTTTGCCAAGCTGCACAAACGGATCGCACGATGGACGCGGAGCCGCGCGCTGGCGGCGATTGCGGTGATCCTGATCGCACTGGTGAGCGTGATTCTGCCGCTGGTGTGGCTGGTGACGCTGCTGGTGGGCCAGGCCCATGGCGCGCTGGATGCAATGCTGCACTCGACCACGCTGCAGCGCCTCGATGCGCTCAGGATCGGCAACTACGACGTCGGGCCGCAGCTCAAGAATGTCAGCGAACAGGCGGTCTCGTTTCTCGGAAGCAACGCCTTCGCACTGCTGGGAACGGCGGCCCGAACGGTGCTCTCGCTGGTGTTCACCTTCTTCGGCCTCTACTACCTGCTGATGGATCCCGACGGCGCGTGGCACGGCTTGCGGCCCTACATCCCGTTCTCCGACGAGAACGTCGAGATCCTGAAGGTTCGATTCGAAGAGGTCACCAAGTCGACGATCATCGGAAGCGGCCTGTCGGCGCTGCTGCAGGGAACGCTGATGTGCGTTGCGTTCATTGTCGTCGGGCTTGCCAATCCGGTCTTCTGGGGCGCGGTCGTGGTCGTGGCGGCGATTCTGCCGGTGATCGGCAGCGCGCTCGTCTGGATTCCCGCTGCGCTGGTGCTCTTCGCCAAGGCGCGGCCGGGCGCGGCGGTCGGCCTGATCATCTGGTGCGCGGCGACCGGATCCGGCGTCGACCACATCTTCCGTCCATGGGTATCCGGCCGGTATGCCGAGATTCATCCGTTCATCATCCTGATCGGCGCGATTGCGGGCGTGAGCTATCTCGGGATCATCGGGCTCCTGATCGGACCACTGGCGCTCTCGTACTTCTTCGAGCTGCTGAAGATGTATCGCAAGGAATATCTGCCGAACTCGCGGCACTGACCGACTCGACGAAAAGGGAAAACGGGGCCCCGTGACCTGCGCGGGACCCCGTTCTCCTTCACGCTTCTCTTCTCTTCTCTTCTACTACACCTGCAGTCCTGCTCAGTTGTTCTGCTTGACCTCGACGCGGCGATTCATTGCCCGGCCGTCCTTGGTCTTGTTGTCGGCAATCGGCTCATCCTTGCCACGCCACTTCACGGTGATCCGTGAATCGGTGACGCCGTCCTTGATCAGCAGGCGGCGGACCGTCTCGGCACGAGCGCGCGAGAGCTTCATGTTGTACGCCTCGGTTCCGATCCAGTCGGTGTGGCCGACGACGTCGACGTTCACCTCGGAATGCGCCTTCAACGTCTCGGCGATCTCCGATACCGTGTCCTGGCCACCCTTGGTCAGATCCGCGTGGTCGAAGCGGAAGTGGACCATCTGCAGATCGAACGTGTACCGTGCCGGTGCTGGCGGCGGCGGTGGGGGCGGCGGCGGCGGGGGTGGCGGCGGCGGTGGCGGCGGGGGCGGTGGTGGCGCCGGCGCAGCAACCTGGATGGTTGCGGTCGACGTCATCTTCCCCTTGCGGCTGTGCGCCGTGACCTGCGCGCTCCCCACGGCACCGGCAGTGTAGAGGCCGGTGAGCGTGTCGAGCGTGCCAACGCCGGTCAGGTGATACGTGACCTCGTCGGGATTGCCGCAATAGGTCGCCGTCGCGGTGAACGATTGCGTCTGGCCTGGTGTGAGCGACGCCGACGTCGGCATGATGCTGATGGCGTCGTTGTTGTGATTGCAGTTGTGGCCACCGAGCATCAGGGAGAGGCCCAGCTGCGCTCCGAGGTACGTGTTGCTCTTGTCATCGAATCCGCTGGGAAGGACGTCGATGGTTCCCTCGGCGCGGATGTCCCAGTGCCGACTGAGCCCGAAGCGCAGGCCGGTCATTCCGCCGAAGCCGAAGTCCTTCTGGTCGATCCCAGCCGCCAACGTGGTGTGGTTGCCACCGGCGCCGATCATCCAGCTGACGTGACTTCCGATCGGTGCGTTGTAGACGAGCTGGAGATGCGCGGGCCAGTAGACCAGGCGCTGCAGGTACGCCAGTGGGCCCTGCGTGGACGGAACATTCGCCTGTCCGTGGGAGAGATCGGTCTCGTTCCTCGACAGGTCGGCTTCAATGGCCCAATTATGGGCGAAGAAAAAGCCGATGCGCCCACCGCCGCCGAGATGATCGCCGAACCCGCCTTCAACCTTGTAGACATCGGGGTAATCGGTGGCCCGGGCGAATCCGCCCAGCTCCCACGTTCCCTTGCCGATGCCGTTTCCCTGTGCCGCCAGCGGCCCCGCCATCGCCAGCGACCCCAACACAACCCACGCAACGCGACGCATTCAACCTCCCCGGTTACAGCTCCCGGTCTCAGGCCGCCGGGAGCAAAGTCAGGCACATGATTGTCAATGTGCCCAATGGAAACATCCTGCTGAACTCATCGCAAGAGAGGTACCAGTATCACTCAGGGCGATAAGGTAAACCTCTCGGCGGAACCTCGCCTGACCGTCATTACATTGCGGCCGCGCTTGTCCTAACGACGGTTAAACAATGCTTTACCCCACATCTGTCTATCGTTTTCGCCGGGGAGGGCCGGTCCTGCCTCTCCTGGCGATTCTCCTCGCAATCGTTCTTCTCCCCCGGTCCGCGCGGGCCCAATGGCGGATCGACGCGTGGCTCGGCGACGCGTGGAGTGCGCCGACGAATGTGACCTTCATGCAGGCTTCGGAGCCGGATATCAGCGCGACGGGCCACTGGTCGACCCGTCCGTTCGATCCGACCTGGTACTATGGCGGCAGGATCTCGAGCTGGAAGGGAAATAGCGGCTGGGGATTCGAGTACCTCCACCACAAGATCTACATGGACAACCCGCCGCCGGGGGTGGAGTTCTTCCGGGTCACCAACGGGGTCAATCTCTTCCTGCCGGAGCGGCTTTGGCGGCGGCACGGCTGGGAATTCAACGTCGGTGCGGGGCCGGTCATGGTGGTGCCGGTGAGCAAGGTCAGGGGGCTGGAATACGACAACGCCAACGGCATCTTCGACTCACGCTACGAGTTCGGAGGCGGAGCGATTGCGGCGGGGATTTCGCGGCGATTGCGGCTGCTCCCATTCACGTTTGGTGAGGTATCGATCCAGGGGAGCGCGGCGTACGTGCGCGGGCGGATCGTGGACGGGCACGCGACCACCATGAATTACGCTCTGCACATTCAGTACGGGCTTTCGTTACAGACCAAGCCCCGGTAGGGCTTGCATCGTGGGCCGGCGCTTGCATATTCATCGGGAGTATGTACCTAGCGCACAAGCCCTGAATCGCCGGGCGCGCCGGGAAACTGCATAGAGTATGCAAAACGGGCCGGGGAGTTTTCCCGGCCCGTCGTGGTTTAGCGGATTACGCTCATGGCTTGGGAGACTGAGATTCGCGGCTTGTGAGGCCAATCGGTAGTGATTGCCGAAATCGGTATGGCGTCGCCGCTGAAGTTTTCGGCCTCGCGAGTTGTCAGGCGAGAAATCAATTCACGCGCCCGGCGATTGTGTCGCGCTTTTTCCCACGGAATCGTGGCAATCACAGCGAGTAGTCCGAACGGATACCGGCTCACGGCCTGAGAAAAATACTGGCACGCGACAAAGCCGATTACAGTCGCGGTGACGCCAAACGCGCCCCTCCATTGGTCTGCTTCCGATTCGGCAAGCTGCCGGAGTTCTTCAACTCGGTTGGGCACTAAGAAGCCGCTGACCCAACGAACGCTCTTGCTTCCAACGCGCTCTAACGGCATCGAATTCCCTCCGGCCTAAGAGACGGAGCAGATCATAGCGCCGCGCTGCTCCGGTTGTCGAGCTTCTTCCCAACTGCTCCTTTGATCGCTGCCAGTGTCCGCTCCCCGTCTTCCATCTTCCGGGTATTGTGCTTGAACGCCACTTCCGCGACGTAACGGTGCAGGTGGCGCGGGCTGACCGCGTGGTGCGTCCCGTACATCTGGCGCTTCAACCGCGAGAAGAAGGACTCCACGCTGTTGCTGTGCGCGTCACCCCGGGCGTACTCATGCGAGGAATGGTTCACCGTTTCGTGGTTGGCGAATGGTGACCCGACCTTGGTGTAGAGCGGGCTTTCGTCCGTCATCAAGGTGGAACCCAGGTCGACGTTTTCGACCAGCATTGTCTTGATGTTGGCGGCGGTCACCACCGGCATGACCGAGGCCCGGACTTCGCCGTCCCGCTGCACCACCGCCACCACCGGGACTTTGCTCTTGCCGGTGCGGCGCGGGAGGCGCTTGGCGCCCTTCGCGTAGGCTTCGATCCGGGCGGCACGCTTCTCGGCCCGGCTCATCTGGCGCGGCGACCCGCCCACATACGTCTCGTCGGCTTCCACGACCCCGGACAGCTTCGCCTGTGGGCCGTAATCCGGCGTCATGGCGAACCGAATCCGGTGCATGAGGAACAGGGCCGACTTGTAGCTGAGGCCGGTCTGGCGGCGAATCTGGAGCGCCGAGACGCCCTTCTTCGACGCACAGGCCGCCCAGAAGGCGTAGCACCAATGGCGAAGGGGAATCTTGCTGTCCCCGAAGATCGACCCGATCCGGACGGTGAACTGCTTCTTACAGGCCGTGCAGCGCCACAGATAGCGCGGTCCGCGCTGGCCGTCCTTGCCAACGATCTGCCGGGCTTCGTTCACCGTCCCACAGTGCGGGCAAACCGGCTCCCCACCCCACCGCTGCTCTTCGATGAACGCCACCGCGGCGTCTTCGTCGGCACAGGCCAGTGGAAGGGAGGCAACCAGCGGGCTCTTGTCGTTGGCGATCTTCGGCGCGTTTGTCATATATTATAATACATAACGCATAAGCAAGAGTCAAGCGCCGTTCCACTGGGCAACGTCTGTGGAACTTCCGCTCATGTTATTCGTTATTGTTGCGATAATGGTAGCACCGTGCTACCGTTCCGCGGCATGGGGGACGGATGGAAGGATCCGAATCACCCGTTGGCGAGGGTGAAGGAACTGGCACGCGCCGGGCGAATCGACCCGACCGGGCGAGCAACCATCGACGCGCTCATGATGAAGATGGATACGGAGGACATGCAGGAATGCTTGGAGAAGCTATGCGAGGCCGACTACTACATCACCAAGGATTCCGAGGAAAAGCCGGGACTGATACAGCACTATTATCGCTGCTGCTTTCGGGGAAAGTGGTTGCTGGTCAAGTTGCGCGTCAACGACCAGGCGCGTGTTGAGCTCATTTCATTCCACAAAGGGAAGCCACGGTGAACGATCAGAATGACGTCACAGCATGCCCAGAGTGCGGCAAGCCTGTTCGACGCATTCGGGGGTCGCGTGCGATCGCAATCGGTCGTCGAACGGTGAACGTTGACGGCGAATACAGGTATTGCGATGCGTGCGGGGAAACGGTGTACACGCTGGAGGAAGCGACTGAGCTACAGCGACAGGTCGCCACGCAGATCCGGGAACAGCTTGGTTTGCTGATGCCGGAAGCCATCACCGAAATCCGCGAGGATCTCGGGCTATCGAAGGCTGCGTTCGAACGACTGCTGGGAGTTGGTCCTAAGACGGTGACACGGTGGGAACGCGGAACCGTCTTTCAGAACCGAGCGACCGACACCTTGCTGCGGTTAATCGCAAATGTGCCGGGGACTGCTGAGTTCCTCGCAGCGTTGCATGGCGTAAAGCTGCCGCAGAAGGCGCACAATCAGATGTCGTTCCAGCGGACGTTCGGGCCGTCGATGTACTTCGACGGTGCGGCCGCGTACGCCGGTGTAGCGATGGCAACGGGGCCGAGTCGCACGATCCACGATACCGGACCGCCGGAACGAGGGAGGCCCCCATCCTCCGCCGTCTGGAGCTAGACACAGGATATGACCAATGACTGAACCGACAATCGCACAGAGTGGCTACGTCCTCAACCGCGTCTATTTCCCGCATCTTCGATTTGAAGGTGTGTCGAATCCCGATGAGATCAAGCAAGGCCCCAGCACGCCCATTGGCCTCACTTGGAATTGGCGTATCATCGGCGACCGGGCATTTGAGGTCATGGTCAACGTGAAGACAGAGCCGATCACGGCGAGACCGGAGCGTGTCGACGTTCTCGCGATCGGTCGCTTTGAACTACAGGGGCCGCCTCCCGGCCTCGCTCTCCCGCGTTTTGTTCGGGTGGGCGCCGTGTCGCTCATCTACCCGTATGCACGCGAGGCAATTACAAACCTGACCGCGCGAGGTGCGTTCGGTCCGTTGTTCCTCGATCCCGTCAACCTGACGACGCTCGACAATTTTGATATGTCGCTCACGATCGCCGCTCAGCAATTGCGAGAGAATCCCGCGCTAGGCGCGGCATTTGGCGATGTGCGTGCACTGACCGCCCCGCCCTCGCAACAGCTTCCTCTCCCGGAGGCACAGTGAGGATCGGCAATACGCGACCGCCTCGATCTAGCGTATCAAAGCGCTCGTGGCGGAATGGTAGACGCGGCGGCATTGGGGGCTGCTAGTGAGTAAACTGTGCGGGTTCGAATCCCGCCGAGCGCATTTTGTCTAAGGCTTGAGGATTACGTATGGCGTCGAAGAAGGCAAAGAAGGCGACTTCCAATAAACGCGGCCCAAAGCCAGAGCGATTGAAGCTCGATGGTGATTGGGAAGACGCTGTCAAGAAAGCGGCAGCGAGGAAACCCGTTGCGGAGGCGACTTTGAAGCAACGACCCCGTTAGGCACCTACCTCCGCGGAAAACAACGGCAGAAGCTGCGCTGCGGTGCCGATCGTTTGCGAACTCTCCCCGCGAACAATCGACCTTTTCGTCTCTCGGGCGGCAGGCAGACGCCACCGCTGGCCGCGCAAAGCGTCGGCTACTGACTCGCGAATTTCGGTGAGCGTTTCGTCGGCTACACACCGCTTCACCCATTCGCTGCACATCAGGTTCCAAAGCATTTCGGTGCCAACGCTGAGTCGCGACGCGGCCGAACCTACCCAATCATGATGGTTCGTGAGGGTCATTGCACCTCGACATGCGTCAATCACGTCCGACAGCGCGCGCCCAACACGAACGTCTAAGCCAGCCCAGTTCAATTCGGCCAAGGCTTTGAACACGACGGGCTCAGGAGCGTCGTCGCCAGGTAGCACGTGGCACCCATACGCGCCGCCCTGATCTCCGTCCAGAAACACTCGCGTGGGCCGAGGAAACTTGTTTTCCCCCACCATGAGTCCAAGTGTAGTGCAAACCGATGCCGCACCTGCCGGTATCACCTGACATTGGCGCGCCATGTCAGAATCAGCAGCTGTCAGTAGTTCCGTCAACATGATCTTCGCGCGCATATCTTCGACAAATAGGTCGCATTCGTAATGCGGCACGTCATCCATGCTACTCATCGCGTATTCCGGACTAACTCCATAGATGATCCGCCGGGCGCCCGGTTGCGGAAGGACGAACACCCGAGCTTCTGGAGGCAGTTCGTCCAAGATCGTCGCGGAATGGGTGGTCAAGATTACCTGAAGATCGCGCTCCCGGCACATTCGAGCTATTTCGCCGATCAGCCGCCGCTGGACTTTAGGGTGCAGCGACGTCTCGATCTCGTCGATCACGAGCAATCCTGTCGGCGGTACATCGGCCTGAAGCAACTCAAAGACCGTCGTCTCACCAGACCCTTGATGAAAGCTGGAAAATTGAGCGTGGTCCCATTGAAGCACGGGCACCGGTCGCCGATCGTCAAAGTTGGTCACCGAAGCCCGAGCGCCTTCGTACGCACGGCCCATTACCTGACTGTAGCGAGCGAGCCGCTTCTGGTCGAACGGTGATGCCCCTACCTCAGTGTGCTCCGACTTCGCCAATCGGGAGAATCCGGGTCGACCTGAGACGGGCGTTACGCGCGAGAGGTCGTAGTATTCGACGTGTCGCTCAGGGCGCTCGCGGTTTCCGCGCCAACGATCACTCGGGCGGTTAATTCGTCCCGGCCGCTCTGTGTTGCCATCGCGGACCTGAAATCGGATCTCGGCGAGCCTGATCCGCTCCCAGGCGGTGTCGGGGAAGAAATCTGACGCGTATCTCCCACTGGTTGTCTCGCGATCTGTCGGGGCATAAACCGCAGCGGCGCACTGCAAGATCGTGCTCTTGCCGACCCCGTTCTCGCCGACGATTGCCGTAATTGGATAATTGAACTCGATCCGCTCCCGATGCCAGCCCCGGATGCCATCAATCTCGATCCACCGAAGGCGTTTCGGCCATCCGCTGCCAGTACCCCATCGCCCGCCGAGGCGGCGCATTTCATCATTCAAAGGCAACTTGGCCCCCAAGGTGGTCAACTACCGCAAAAACGCGGCTCCATAGGTGCATAGCGCCGCTAATATAGTCCGATAAACGCAACTAATGTTGCCCTATCCAACAAAAGCCGGTCTTTCTACGGTGCGTCAAGTTCCGAATTTCATTATGAACTGATGCCAAGTTGGGTAGAGGTAAGGCGTTGCGCCGTATCCATTGTGCCCGGGCGCCGCCGGTGGAAACGAAGCGATCGGCCGATCGATTGGAGCATGAATATCGGGAGTAGGGACATGGCGCACAGCGAAGCCGTTTTCGGCAAGTATGCAGCGCCACCGTTTTATGCAGAAATTCGACTAGACTTCCGGGCACGAAAAAGGGGCCGGAAGGCCCCCTTGTGCGGCAGGTACATACTCCCGATATTCATGCAATATGCAGAAACCAACCGTCGCCCTCGCCTTCTCCGGCGGCCTCGATACCTCCTACTGCGTTCCCCGCCTCGGCGAACGCGGATTCCTGGTCCATACTGTCTTCGTCAATACCGGTGGCACCTCGCCGGAACAGCGCCAGGCGATCCGGACCCAGGCCCTCGCCGTCGGCGCCGCCGAGCACCATGAAGTCGACGCCCGGAGCGCGGTGTTCGACCGCTTCGTCCGGGTCCTGATCCAGGCCAACGTCCTGCGTGGTGAGGTCTATCCGCTCTCGGTGGCGGCGGAGCGGACCCAGCAAGCGATCTCGGTCGTCGACATCGCCCGCACCGTCGGCGCGACCGCCGTGGCGCACGGGTCGACCGGTGCGGGGAACGACCAGGTGCGATTCGACATCGCCCTCCGCGTTCTCGCCCCCGAGCTACAGATCATCACGCCGATTCGCGACGAATCACTGTCGCGCGAACAGTCCATCGCGTATCTCGAATCACGGGGACTCCCGGTGCCACCCAAGTCGGGAGCATTCTCGATCAATCGCGGCCTCTGGGGCACCACCTGGGGCGGTGGTTGGACGCACGACACCTGGGCTGGACCGCCGCCTGAACTTCTCGACCCGCCCGCGAGCGCGCCGGCGCCCGCCGATGTCGTGATCGGATGGCACGAGGGAATCCCGACGTCGATCGACGGCCAGGCAATGGCGGGCCATGAACTTGTCGACGCCCTCGCTCGTCACGCCGAGGCGTACGGCATCGGCCACGGAATCCACGTCGGCGAGACCGCGCTCGGCATCAAGGGGCGGATCGGTTTCGAAGCGGGAAGTGCATTGATCCTGATCGGGTCGCACCGCGAGCTCGAAAAGCTGGTGCTCACCAAGTGGCAATCGTTCTGGAAGGACCAGCTCGGCCGGTTCTACGGCGATCGCCTGCACGAAGGACACTACTTCGACCCTGCACTGCGTGACATCGAAGCGATGGTGACTTCATCGCAGCGCCGCGTGAGTGGCGATACGCGGGTGCATCTCGCCGCCGGGCGCTTCACCGTGACCGGTGCGCGTTCCCCGTTCTCGATGATGGACCGCGCGGTCGCCACGTATGGCGAGGAGAACCGGCTCTGGACCGGCGACGAGGCACGCGCCTTCGCGCGAGTCGGCGCGGTTCCCGAGCTGCTGGCGATGCGGGCCGACGCGCGCGCGCGCGGTGAGGGCTGAGTGGTCGTGACCACGCGAGTCCGACTCGATCGCATTGCGTCGTCGACGCGGAATGCCGCGCTGCAGCCCGATGTCATCCTCGGTGACGAAATCGTGGCCGAGGAGGGATATGTCCTCGCGGTGCGCCTGCTTAACGACAAGAGCACATACAATGAAGTCGAGGACCTGAGCGGGCGGATGGTTGCGCTGCGCGCCGGCGACATCCTTGCCGGTACCCTGGGCGTTCGACGCGCGCTCCGGGGCTATGCCGGCGAGGTGCCCGCGACGCTTGCGGTGGGCGAGGTGATCAACGTCCTCAATCTCGGCGGCATTCTTGGCCGGTGCACGTCGCAGAATCCCGACATCGGCGCTCCGTTTGACGCGGAGGTTCTCGGCGCGGTGCTCGCCTTTCCGGACCTTGGCGATCGGGTCGGGCGGCCGGCGCACATCCGCGATCACGCCATTCCGCCGGCGGAGACTCTGCAGTGCGACATCCCGGTCGTGTACGTCGCGGGAACGTGCATGAACGCCGGCAAGACGGTCGCGGCGACCGAACTGGTGCGTGGTCTCACTCGCGCCGGCTGGCGCGTCGGCGCGGCCAAGCTCACCGGGGTGTCGCTGATGCGCGATGCCCTCTCGATGCGCGACGCCGGTGCGGTGGCCGCGGTGACCTTCAACGATGCCGGTGCCGCGAGCACGCGCGCCGGGATGACCGTGCCGGTCGCTCGCGGCCTGTTCAACCGGCTGGCCGATCCGCGCGGTGCCAAACCCGACGTCGTTGTCGCCGAACTCGGTGACGGGATCCTCGGCGAATACGGTGTCCAGGACATTCTGCGCGCGCCCGACCTGATGGCGATTGGGGCCGCATATGTCGTGGCGGCGCCCGATCCGGTCGCGTGCTGGGGTGCGCGCGAACTGATGCGCGATGAGTTCGACCTGCCGATCACGGCGATCACCGGTCCGGCCACCGACAACGATGTCGGTCGCCGATACATCGACCAGCAACTCGACCTCCCCGCGCACAACGCGCGTCGCGACGCGGAGGGGCTGGTGTTGCGGGTGCGCGAGGCGATTGATCGCTGGAAATCCCGCCGGGCGGACGCTGCATGAGAGTTGCGGTGCTGGGGGCC
The DNA here is from genome assembly GCA_036500345.1 of Gemmatimonadales bacterium. Classification (NCBI taxonomy): domain Bacteria; kingdom Pseudomonadati; phylum Gemmatimonadota; class Gemmatimonadia; order Gemmatimonadales; species Gemmatimonadales bacterium. Next base: position 37,096 of record DASYCE010000025.1, read on the forward strand.
GCGGGGTACGCTGGCGGTGAATTGCTGCGGATCGCCCTGCAGCATCCGGAGGTGCGCGAGGTGACTGCCACCTCACGATCGCACGCAGGGAAACCGATCGCTGATCTTCATCCCGCGATGGCGCTGATCACGTCGGCTCGCTTCGCGGCGCACGATCCGGTGGCAGCCGCGCGCGGCAAGGATGTCGTCTTCCTCGCGCTCGAACACGGAGAATCCTCGGCACTCGTCGAATCGCTCGTCGACGCCGGCTGCGGCATGATCGTCGACCTCTCCGCGGATTTCCGGATCCGTGACGGGCGCCTGCACGAACGGTACTACACGGCGCCGCGCCCGGCGGCGATGGTGCACCGGTTTGCCTATGGGCTCGCTGATGTGGCGGGAAATGCGTTGCGGGGCTCGACGGCGATCGCCGCGCCGGGATGTTTCGCCACGGCGGCGCAACTCGGTCTGCGCGCACTTGCCGATCTGCCGCTGGCGGCGCCGCCGGTCGTCTTTGCGGTCACCGGATCGAGCGGCGCGGGTCAGCAGCCCAGGCCGACGACCCATCACCCGGCTCGCGCGCACAACATGTTCGCCTATCCGGGGATGGGCCATCGCCACGAAGGCGAGGTGCTGGAGCAGTGGCGCGCGTGGCGGAGCGATCCGGCGGCGCACGCCAGGATGATCTGCCACTCGGGGCCCTTTGTTCGCGGTATCCACGCCACGATCCACGCCCAGCTTGGCGCACCGGTCAGCGACGTCGGTCAGCATCTGCAGCAACAGTTTGCGGACCGGCCGTTCGTCCGGGTGCTCGACGCGCCGCCGCAGCTCACGCAGGTCGTCGGATCCAATTTCGCGTTGCTCCATGCGGTCGCTTCCGACGACCGTCGCGAACTCCAGGTCATGTGCGTCATCGACAACCTCATCAAGGGCGCCGGCGGACAGGCGGTCCAGGCGATGAATCTCGCGCTGGGCCTCGACGAAACCGCGGGGCTCACCGCGCCAGGAGTCTTTCCATGCTGACAGAGACGGCGCCGAGCGCGCTGCTTCCGGTGTATGCCACCTTTCCGTTGCGCGCAGTGTCGGGCCACGGATCGTGGCTCGTCGACGACACCGGCACCGAATGGCTTGATGCCTACGGCGGGCACGCAGTAGCGAGCTGCGGTCATTCGCATCCCGATGTGGTTGCCGCGATCGCAGATCAGGCGGCGCGGCTTCTCTTCTATTCGACCGCGGTGCCGCACGCGGCGCGTGAAGAGCTTGCCGACACGCTGGCGCGACTCGCTCCCGATCCGCTGGCGCATGTCTTCTTCTGCAATTCCGGTGCGGAAGCCAACGAAAACCAGTTGGGCCTCGCCCGCCGCAAGACCGGTCGCACCACGGTCGTGACAATGCGCGGTGGATGGCACGGCCGCACCGCGGCGACGCTGGCGTGCACCGATGGCGAGCGCTATGAAGCGGGCGCCCGGCGAGCGGGTGTGCCGTTGTCGCGCAAGGTTCCGTTCAACGACGTTGAGGCGCTGGACCACGCCGTTGACGATACCGTTGCTGCCGTGCTGCTCGAACCGGTGCAGGGATTCAGCGGCGCGCGCACGGCGACACCGGCGTTTCTGGAGGCGGCGCGCCGTCTTTGTAATGAGCGCGGTGCGAAGCTGCTCTTCGATGAAGTGCAATGCGGCGTCGGCCGGACCGGAACGTTCACCGCCGCGGAGCAGTTCGGGGTGGTCCCCGACGCGATTGCGATGGCCAAGGGGCTCGCGGCGGGGCTGCCGATCGGTGCCGTCGTGGCCGCACCATCGCTGGTCGACGACATCAAGGTCGGCGATCTCGGCTCGACCTTCGGCGGCGGCCCGGTGCCGTGCGCGGCGGCACTCGCGAACCTTGCCGTGATCGAGCGTGACGATCTGCTCGACAACGTGCGTACCGTGAGCAGCTGGATCGCCGCCGAGGCGCGTCGCCTGCCGCACGTCGTTGCGGTGCACGGGCTGGGGTTCCTCCTCGGCCTCGAACTCGATCGTCCCGCTGCGGAGGTGCAGCGCGCGCTCTGGGCGCACCACGTGCTCACCGGTACGTCGACCGATCCCCGTACGCTGCGCCTCCTCCCACCGCTCTCGTTCTCGCAGGATGAAGCGGGGAGGCTTCTCATGGCGCTGCGCTCGGTGCTGGCATGAGCGGACGCGATTTCCTGGCGATGGAAGAGTGGTCGGCGGACGAGATCGATCACCTCTTCGCGCTCGCGGCGCGGTGCAAGCGTCGCGAGATCGACAGCGGTCTGGTGAAGAAGGTGCTGGCGATGATCTTCATGGATCCGTCGCTGCGGACCCGGTCGTCGATGGAGACGGCGATGTTCCTCCACGGCGGTCACGCCCTCTGCCTCGAACCCGGGAAGGGAAGCTGGTCGCTCGAGACCGATGTCGATGCCGTGATGGACGGCGCCACGGTCGAACACATCATCGAAGCGGCGCGCGTGCTCAGCCGATACGCGGACGCGCTTGCCGTGCGGACCTTTCCCAAGGGGACGGACTGGAACGTCGAGCGTCAGGACCTGACGATCCGGAACTTCGCCAGGTACAGCACCAAGCCGGTGATCAATCTCGAATCCTCCCGCCGGCATCCATGCCAGGGGCTCGCCGACGCCTTCACGATGCAGGAGAAGCTCGGCGAGACTGGCGGAAAACGATTCGTGCTGATGTGGGCGTGGCATCCGAAGGCCCTCCCGACCGCCGTCCCGGCAAGCGGTGCGATCGCCGCGGCGCATCTCGGCATGCAGATCACGATTGCTCGTCCTCCGGGATTCGATCTCGACCCCGACGATTACGCTGCGATCCGGACGCTGGCGCAGGCCCGCGGCGGATCGGTCGACGTGACCGACGATCTCGACGGCGCGATCGACGGTGCCCACGTCGTCTATCCCAAGTCGTGGGGTTCGCTGCTTCACTTTGGCGCGCCGGACGCGGAGCGCGCTCTTCGGGAGGGTCGGCGCGACTGGCGATTGACCGCGGAACGGATGCGGCGAACGGCTGGCGGTGCGGGGATCGCGATGCACTGTCTCCCGGTCCGGCGCAACGTGGAAATCGATGGCGCCGTGCTCGATGGACCGCAGAGCGCGGTGATCGACGAAGCAGAGAATCGCCTCCACGTGCAGCGCGCGCTGCTGCTGGAAATGATCGGCGATGCAGGTCAGACCACTCGTGCGGGGATTGCAGCGTGACGATCGATTCAACCAAGGGTGTCACCGGTCTCAAGGGCGCGCTGCGATACGTCCGCGCCTATCGAGACAATGTGTTTGTCGTGAAGCTCGGCGGTGAGGTCCTTGCCGACGCGCATACTCTCGAGCAGGTGACCGAACAGCTCGCGCTCCTGGCGTCGCTGTCGATCCGGCTCGTCGTGGTCCACGGTGGCGGACCGCAGGCTACCGCGCTGTCCCGGCGAATGGGGATCGAGCCGGTGATGGTGGCGGGGCGTCGCGTCACCGACGACGCGGCGCTCGAGATCGCCAAGATGGTCTACCGCGGCCTGCTCAACACCCAGCTGGTATCGGCGCTTCACGGAAGCGGCGTGCAGGCGGTGGGATTGTCCGGTGTGGACGGCGAGTTGCTCAGCGCCACGCGCCGTCCGCCGGTCCGGGTCACGGACGACGCGGGGGTCGAGCGGACGGTGGACTACGGTCATGTCGGCGACATCGAACGCGTCGATTCGCGTGTGCTCCTCACGTTGATGGATGCGCGATTTGTTCCGGTCATTTCATCGCTCGCCGGCGACGCCGATGGCAACGTGTTCAACGTCAACGCGGACACCGTGGCCGAATCGATCGCCCTCGCGCTGAAAGCCCAGAAGCTGATTTTCCTCACCGGGGCGCCGGGCGTGCTGCGCGATCGCACGGACCCGGCCACGCTGGTGACGTTCGCCGATCCGGACGACTTGCAGGAACTCATCACCAGCGGTGCGGTGGCGGGCGGAATGCGGCCCAAGGTCGAATCGTGCATCCGCGCCGCCACCGGTGGCGTCGAGCGCACCCACATCATCGATGGCCGCGCGCCAGATGCGCTGCTGCTCGAGGTCTTCACCGGGTCGGGATGTGGAACGATGATCGTTGGGCGGAAGGAGAAGGCGACCTATCTCGGAGTTGACCTGGCCAGCTGAGATCGCGTTTCTCCGCGATCTCGTTGCCGTCCCGTCGATCAGCGGTGGCGAAGCCGCCGCAGCGGCGCTGGTCGAGGCGCGCGCGCAGGAGCTCGGGCTCGACGTGGTGCGCGACGAGACCAGCGTGCGCATTGCCGTTGGGGATGCGGCATCGGGGCCGACGCTTGCGCTGGCATCGCATCTCGATGTGGTCCCGCCGGGCGACGGCTGGACCCGCGATCCCTTCGTGCCGGAGATCGAACACGGGCTCCTGTACGGCCGCGGATCAGGGGATGCCAAGGCCTCCGTCAGCGCGATGCTGCACGCCGTGTGGGACCTGTCGCAGTCGCGCCGGGAATTTCGCGGCCGGCTCCTCGCCATCTTCTCATACGGCGAGGAAACCCGCTTCGCCACGATGCCCGATGCGATTGCCCGTGCCGGCGCCATCGACGCGGCGCTCGTCGGCGAACCGACCAATCTCCAGTTCGCGATCGCGCAACGCGGCCTGATGATGGTCGATCTCGTGGCGCGCGGGTCGCAGCGCCACGCCGGATATGCCGGTGACGGCGACAACGCGATCACGACACTGGCGCGCGATCTGGTCCGGCTCGACGACCTCGTGGGGGAGCGGGTGCACCCCGTTCTCGGCCGGGCGACGGTCACGCCGACGATGCTCGACGCCGGCGTGTCGCGGAACGTCACGCCGCCATCAGCCAAGGCGATTCTCGACGTTCGTTCGACGCCGGCCTGGTCGCACGACGAGCTGGAAGAGGCGCTTCGCGAACGACTGTCGAGCGAGGTGATCGTAACGTCGAAGCGGCTGGTGCCGTGCGAGACGCCGCCGGGATCACGCCTCCTGGGCGCCGCGCGACGTGCGGCACCGGCTGCCACCACCTTCGGCTCGCCGACCTGTTCCGACTGGTGCTACCTGCGGCACCTCGATGCGATCAAGGTCGGACCGGGGACGTCACGACGCTCGCACACGCCCGATGAGGCGGTCGAAATCGCTGAAGTCACGGAAGCGCGCGCCTTCTACTTCCGCACCGCGATGGAGTACCTCGCATGAAGCGATCGGAAACGCTCTGGTCTTCCTCGGCCGGCCCCGACCCGCGAATGCTGGCGTACACCGTCGGTGACGACCGGGTCGCCGATGCGCGCCTTCTTTCGTGGGACGTGATCGGCTCGCTCGGGCATCTCGAGGCGCTCGCCGGCGGCGGGATCATCTCGGCGCGCGAGCATGGTCGCATGCGCCGGGCGCTGCAGGCCGCGCTCGACGCGGCGAAGAGCGGGGCATTGCGGATCGAGGCGCGGCACGAGGACGTGCACAGCGCCGTAGAATTCTGGTTGACCCGTCATGCCGGCGACGTCGGCGAACGGGTCCACACCGGTCGGTCGCGCAACGACCAGGTCGCGCTCGACCTGCGGCTGTCGCTCAAGGATGAGGCGCTGTCGCTCCACGCGCGGATGATCGCCCTTGCGGAGGTGCTCCTCGCGTTCGGGCGTCAACACCGCGCCGTCGTGTGGCCGGGGTACACGCATCATCGGATTGCGATGCCGTCATCGGCCGGACTCTGGGCCGCGGCGTATGCCGAAGGGATCCTCGACGCCGCCGACGGGATCGCGGGGTTCTGGCCACGACTCGACCGGTCGCCCCTCGGCAGTGCTGCCGGGTACGGCGTCCCGCTACCGCTCGATCGCGAAGCCGCAGCGCGTGCGCTGGGATTTGCCGGCGTCGATCAGGTCGTCACCACCACGCAGAACGCTCGTGGACAGATCGAGGGAGCGGTCCTCTTCTGGTGTCTCGGTGCGGCGCAGGAATGTGCCAAGCTCTCCACCGACGTCATCCAGTTCAGCGCGGCGGAAGCGGGATGGGTGGTGCTGCCGCCGCGGTGGGCCACCGGCTCCAGCATCATGCCGCACAAGCGGAATCCCGATCTCTTCGAGCTGACGCGCGCACGGACGGCGCTGATCGAGGGCGATCTCGCCGCGGTGCTTGCGCTCCGCTCCAAACTGGCCGGCGGATATCACCGCGACTTTCAGCTGCTCAAGGGGCCGCTCTGGCGCGGTGTCGACCTGACGCGCGAGATGCTCGACATCCTGGCCGCAGCGATTCCGGAACTCGGCGTCAACGTGGCGCGCGGCGATGCGGCCCTCGTCAACGATGTTTTCGCGACCGACGAGGTGATGCGGCGGGTGAGTGCGGGTGCCCCCTTTCGACGCGCCTACCATGAAGTCGCCACCGCGAGTGCGCGTGGTGAGATCTTCCCACGCCCGTCGGCGCGAGCGCTTGCCGCGAAGCGCACCAGCACGGGCGGCATGGGGAACATTCCGTGGCGGGCACTCGCGGCGAGGGCCCGCGCCGCGCGTCGGTGGGGCGAAGGAGAGCGCCGCCGGTTCCAGGGTGCGCTCGACCGGCTCTGCGGCAGGAAACGTCGATGACACACGGCCGGCGACAGCGACACCTCAAGATCCTCGAACTGGTTGCCACCCGCCCGCTGCGGACCCAGGAGGATCTGGCCGAAGCGCTCGGCCGCGAAGGATGGGATGTGACGCAGAGCTCCGTGAGCCGCGATATCGCGGCGCTTGGATTGATCAAGATCGACGGCATTTATCAACGAGCCGCCGCGGCGCGGATCCGGGAGATCGTCGATCCGAATCAGCGCCGCATTGCCGAGTCGCTGCTGTCGGTCGAAACGGCGGGCGACGCATTGCTGGTGCTGCACACCCCGCCCGGCGAGGCACAGCGCGTCGGCAGCGCGATCGATCTGCTCGCGTGGCCTGAGGTGGTCGGAACGATCGGTGGAGACGATACCATCTTCGTGGCGACCCGGGATCGTGCGGCGCAGGCTCAGATCGTCCGGCATCTGCGCGGGCTCGCCGGCGGCGACGACGGCACCGACATGGACGAAGCCGATTCCCGCTAGCCTTCGATGATCGCGAGCAGCTCCGCCGGCGAGGCGCAGTAGTAGTCGGGCGCGACGATTTCGAGATGCGTCCGGTCGAACGGGCCCCATGTCACGCCCGCAGTCCGCACGCCGGCATTTCGTCCACAGATCACATCGTGATGTGAATCGCCGACAAAGAGGCAGCCTTCACGCGACGTACCCAGCGCTTCGAGTGCACGCTCCACCGGTTCGGGATGCGGTTTGGGGTGCGTGACATCATCGGCGCCGACGATGACCTCCATGACCGCTCCCAACCCAATCAGATTGAGCCCGCGCTGTGCACCCGATCGGTTCTTGCTGGTCACCAGCCCCAGCCGCCGCCCACCGGCGGCGATCCGCTGCACCATCATGACGACCTCGGGATATGCGTGAATCCGAGTATCGTGATGCGTCAGATTGTACTCGCGGTACGTCGCGATCCACGAGTCGATTGTGGCGGCGTCACCGGACATCGTGCCGAAGACGGCGCGGAGTGGCGTGCCCATCCCCGCCAGGATCTCATCCCGCGAACGGGGCGGGAGGCCGTGCGTCCGGAAGGTGTGGTGGTAGCTGTCGACGATCAGGTCGACCGAATCGATGAGCGTCCCGTCGAGGTCGAAGAGTACGGTGTCGAAATGCGCCATGCGTCAACGTAGCCAGCGAACGCTCGGAAGGTAGGGGACCGAGCGACACGGAACGGCTCACTGGAGGAAGATCGCGCCGACCACACAGGCGGTCACGGGACTCACACCCGGACAATCGGGAACGTCGGCTCGACAGAGTTCGTCGTCACGGGCCGCGCACAGGTCGGAGAGGATCGACCGTGCGCCCGCGGTCGGCGAGGCCGCTGCGAAGCGGAGCAACCGGTCGAGTCTGGCCAGTACCGCCGCGTCGCGCTCCTTCGCCGCACGGCGCGCCAGGCGGTGCACGCGAGCGATCAGGCCGGCGCATGGCGCGTGATGCTCCGATGACGCCAGGCCGAGCGCGGCGCGCATTGCCTCGCCAATCAACTGGCGCTGCTCGTCGACGCGGCCAACACCCGGCATCGCCCGCCGCGCTCGGTCGATCAGCGCGCGGGCCTGCCGCAGATCGCTGGTCCACGGCGTCCCGGCGATTCGCGTCACGACCATCCGTCCATGCCGCGATCCGCGCGCAAGTTGGACCGCGACAATTGTCGCAGAGGCGCCGCCGTCGCGCAGCGCCGTGGTGCTGACGTGCGATGCGGCGTCTCCGCACGCTGGAGGATGAAACTCGAGTGCGGCGAGCCATTGCCGTGTCAGTGCGCTCTTGCGGTCGATCCGCGCCGCGGGCGCCAGCGCCGCTTCGATCGCAGGGGCCGGCATCCGCACCACCACATCGACGCGATGGTGATGTTGACCGATCCGGAGCAGTCGCCCCTCACGTTGCTCGATGCGCATCGCCGTCCACGGCAGATCGACGTGGACGATCCGACCCGCGGCATGCAGGTCGAGTCCTTCGGCGGCGACGTCGGTCGCGATCAGCATCAACGGGACATGCCGGCGCGATTGCCACGACGCTCGTGATGGTCCGAACGCGGCAAGCACCGTTGCGCGATCCATCCGATGCGGGCCGATTCCCGCGGCACCACCGGTGACCCACGCCGCGGAATCACCCATTGTCTCCCGCAGTCGCTGGGCGGTGGCGCGATGGCGCGCAAAGCAGGTCGTAATCGCGCCGTCCGCGCACCGATGCGCGATGTCGACAATCCATCGCTCCGCCGGCGCCGGTTGAGCGAGGATCCTGTCGAGATATGCAATGTCGCCATGGGGAAGATCGCCCAATGCCGGCTGGACCTCGAGCAACGGCCAGAAGACGAGCTGGTCGAGTGCCTCTCCCGCGAATCGGCGGAGCATGGCGCGAGACGCCCCCCCCGAGTCTCGAGACTGCAGCAGCAGGGCGCGATACCGATGGAGTGCACTCCACAGCGCGGCGTCGCTCGACGCGGCGGCATCGAGGAGCACCGACCGGACCAGTCGCCGGACGCTCCCCGATTCGCTCAGCACCAGCCGGCCGATCACTGCGACCGCAGCTTCTCCTCGGCGGACCTCCTCCTCGTCGGCGTTGATCACTTCCGTTCGCCGTGCGAAGAGCTCCGGCGGTACAGCGGTCGACCGCACCACGACCCGGCGGAGCCCTGAATTCGTGGGAATCTCCTGTTGCAGGTCGGTCAATCGCTGGGTGCCATCCAGGGCCAGCGCATCGTCCGACACGACCAGGCGGAGCAGCGCGATGAGATCCGCGACGCGATTGACGATTGGCGTGGCGCTGATCAGCAAGGTCTTCCGGCCGACGAGCCATGGTGCCATCGTGCGGCTTCGCCGAGACGACAGGTCCCGAAAGCGGTGGGCTTCGTCGACGATCACCAGTCTCGCGTCTATCGGCGGCAACTTTCCGCGCGACAGCCGCTCGTGCGTCCAGAAGGTCAATTGGAGCTGGGCACGCGCTGCGGCCGACTCCCACTGCCCACGAACGATGGCCGGAACCATGGCAACGACCGGACCGTCATGCCGCGATGCGATGGCCAGCGCTATCCAGGTTTTTCCGGTACCCGGTCGCTCCGCCAGCAGGGCGCCGTCCCACCCTCGCAACGCCGCGGTCACCCGCCGCCATGGCTCGATCTGGTGAGGGAGCAGGAACGCCGGCGCCGCCGCGTTCGGCAATTCTGCCCTCTCTGCGTCGGCGATGCGCTGCAGCGTCGTCGCGAGCGGATGGGTGGTGAGAGAGGCAGCGCCCATCTCCGCCGGATGCGCAACCGATCGGAGCGCTTCAGCGACGACGCGCGGCCACGGCATCGAATAACTGGCGTTCTGACGTCGAAAGATCGAGCAATTGCGCGACGTGCGAATCGAGTGCGTCCTGTACGTCGTGGCCGGCCGCCGTATGGCAGAATGCCGCGAGGACCGGATCGCCCAACGCGACCGCTGGCAGTGGAATCGCGCCGACGGCCCGGGCGGCATAGCGCGCGCATCCGCCGGCCGCCGGTTCCGCCACGAGCCGAGCCAGCACGCGAATCGGTGTGGCATTCAGCCACGCCGCGAGCGACGCGGCGATGAGTTCCGACCGGACCGCCGCGACATAGCAGCTGTTGAGCGGAACGTCGGACGATCGCCACACCACGGCGGCTTGCAACGTCGGAGCGAGGTCTCGCCATATCACGCGGTGGGGCGCTGTCGCAGCGCGCGTTCGGAACAGCTGCCACCAGGGCCCGTTGTGATGATCAGCGCGACGCTTGAGTCGCAACGCATGAGTCTCGAGATATTCCGCGACCGGCGTGGGAAGCGTCTCCCACGGAACGCCGCGGTCGTCCGCCGGCCAGAGTACCATCGTGCCGGCCGGCGCAGAGAACGGCCTGATGTCTCGTCCCCTGATTGCCGGGCGTCCCCACGCGTGCAGTGCCGCCGGCGGATCGATGAATGCCGCATTGGCGCCGGTCTTGAGTCCCAGCTGCGCCGCGACATGCTCCGATAGCGGCGGATGCTCGCGCGACAGTCGTGCGGCGATGCGATGGATCTCGGGTGACCCGAGGCTCCACGTCGCAGCGCTCCCCCACTGCTGCTGCGGTGCAGTCGGTGCGTCGCGGGTCAGCCCGAGACGGACGCGATCCGTTGCCGACGGCGGTCGCCGGCTGGCGATCAGCGCAAGCGGATACGTTGTCGCGTCGAAGCCGGCGCGCGGATCGTCGGCGAGGTCGGCCACACAATGGAGCGATGTCTTGGTCGCCAGTGACGCTCTGGCGGCGGCACCATAATTCGCCGTGGCGATCTTGGCTGGGACCAGCAACGCCACGGTGCCGTCCGGCGCTGCCAGTTCGACGCTCCGCTCCATGAAGGCAATCGCGATATCGGGGAGATGTTGCCACCCCGTTCCGCTGCCGCGCCACCAGCGATACCGCTGCATGAGGGTGTCTCGAGTCGACGGCGCCAGTCGCTCGGCCCGGATCCACGGGGGATTGCCCAGGACGAGATCAAACCCGCCGCGGCGTGCGAAGACGGGAGCAAACGCCGTCCGGATGGCGAATGGCGCGGAAGACGCATCACGCGCCAGACGGCGAAGCTCCGCGCGACACCTCCACATTGCCGCTCGGAGGGTGACCAGTTCGCGCCGACCGGCGGTGCCGACACGATGTCGTCCGCCGAAGAGAGTCGGAGCGCGTGCTGCCGCAAGCCACTGGGCGATGTCCTGCTGCAATTGATCTCGGCGCTGCTCGAGCGCCTCGAGGACTGCCCGTCGCTCACTCGCGCGGGCGGAAGTGATCGCAGCACGTTTCGGTTGCCCATGCATTCCATCGATCGACCGCTGACGGGCAGCAATCAACTGCGCGGCGCGACGGCCGACCGTCTCATGATGGAGTGGATCGATCAGCGTGTCGCCCGCTCGCACCCTGGCGTCGAGATTCGGCAGTGGCGGAATCTCCGCAATCGATCGGCCGCGCATCGCTCGCAGGACTTCGAGCCAGAGCCGGAGTTCGCAGAGCCGTACCGCATCCGGATGTCGGTCGACACCATAGAGTCGGCGGGTGACGAGAAAGCGAGTGCGCCCGGCATGCCGAGGACCCGGCCCGTGAAGGATCGCCAGCGCACCGACCAGAAACGCGCCCGATCCCACCGCGGGATCGAGCACGGCCACGTCGAGCAGCGTCCGGCGCAACACGGGGTCTGGATCGTCGAGCGATCTGGCGAGTTCCGATTCTCCCCGGGGCATTCGCCACGCGAGGTGGCACGTCAAGGCGTCCCGCACCAGTGCCTCGACCAGCGCCGGTGGCGTGAAGAACGTGCCATGCTCCTTGCGTTCCGCAGGTTGCATGACTCCTTCGAACACGCGACCAAGGAGTTCCGGGGCGACTCGTCCATCGTCGGCATCGGCATCGAGCGTCACGTCGACCCGCTCGACCAACGCTTCGAACGCATGCTGCCAGTACGAAACGGGAAGTCGCATCTTGATTCGCCGCTCAATCACGTGTGGTTCGAACAGGCCGCCGTTGAGGAACGGAACTGCACCAAAGGACCGCGCGAGCGCACTTCGTTCGTGAGCGGGCCGATTGAGCGTGCCGAAGAAGAGCGGATCGAGGAAATAGCGTGTGGGGTCACGACGAGCAGCAGCGCACCGGTCGAAGCCATCGAGCAGGAAGCGCGGATTCCCGTCGAGCCAGCCTTCCGATTCGACGAACCGCAGAAAGAGAAGGCGAGTCAGCTGGGCCAGGGTCCATGCGTGACGATCTTCCAGCCGGACCGACCGCGGGAGCATCTCCACGCCGGCGCGAATCAGGCCGTGAAGGAGACGAAATGTTCTGCGGCCTTCGGCATCGACGTCGAGCGCCTCGGCGAACGCGACCGCCTGCTCCAGCGACGTGACGGAGGCAGCTCGCACCGCGCGAGCAAGCCGGCGGAATGGCAGCGCCATGACGTCGCCGCGGAGCATTGCGACCGGACGCATCGGATGGACATTGATCACCGCACTCCAGCGATCGGTTGCCGGGTCCGATCCGACGACCAATCCAAGCCTCCCGCACCGAGCTAAACGTCTGGCGGTGTGGACCGTCTCATGTGAGGAACCGATGACGCCCCAGACGTCCAGCGCCGCCAGCGTACCGATCGCGGCAATCGGAATCGGGCCGAGAAACACTCGCGGAAGGGCCAACGCTTCGCCACCGAGATGGCGAACGAGCGCGGCGAACTCCGCCATCGACTCGGCCTTCGACGAGGATTCCATGCGGGTAGACTCGCAGCCCGCGATCGTTGGGACGGTGCGAAAGTCGGCTGACCGGTACTTGGCGACGCGGAACTTCGTTCCAGGTCACGCCGTACCGTGAATTCGGAGGTATCAATGCGGATGCAACTGAGCGTGGCGGCGCTGCTGTTATTCCCAGGCGCCCTCGCCGCACAATCGTCGATGGCGATGGATCACGGTCAGATGATGATCATGAACCATCCACTGACGCAGAAGGCGAAAGACCAGATCGCCGAAGCCCGCAGGGTCGCGTCGCAACTCGACTCGCCCGAAAAAGCCCGCGCCGCCGGGTACCGGCCGCGGTTTGGCGATGTCCCGATGCAGGGAGAGCACTGGAGCAATCCCGCGCTCGTCCTGAGCGGCGAGTTTGACATCGAGCATCCGCCGACGCTGATGTTCGCGCCGATCGGTGGCGCGCAGAAGCTCGTGGGTGTGGCGTACACCTACGAAGTGAAGACCGGGGCACCGACCCCGGATGGGTTCGACGGGGCGGCGATGTGGCACGAACATCCAGCGCTGTCGATCCCGGGCCATCGGCTGGTGATGACGCACGTCTGGTTCATCGATTCGCCGTACGGGCCATTCGCTCACGACAATCCGGAGCTCGCCTTCCTCGAGCGTGGCATCAGCTATCCTCCCGATGGATGGCTCGATGCCGAGACCACGCGCCAGGTGGCGCTGGCGATCTCGCTGGGAAACCGACCGCTCGCCGCCGCTCGTCGATTCAACGCCGGACCGCGCAACGATTCGCTGCTGAAGGTCTTCCTGTCCGAGCGGGATACCGTGGACGCCGAAGCGGCTCGGCTCGAAGCGGCGCGTGTTGCGGGGAAGCGGGATGTCTATCGAACAGTCGCCGCGCAGATCGCGCAGGATGGCGACGCGATGCTGGCGGTCATCAAGGAGATACCGGCCGATCCGGTGTCGCGGGCCATCTTCTCCCGTCTCCTCGACGAAGCGCTCGCCGGCCACTCGACCACGACACCGTAGCCCGGCTAGCGGCCGTTTTTCCCCGCGATCGGTTCGAGCTCGGCTTCGAGACCTTCCAGCTGGCGGCCGAGATCCTCGGCATTCGTCTCGGTGAGCAGCTGGCCATCGCGGTCCTTGAGGAGCAGCGAGGCGACCAGCGCGTCGGTGTATCCCACCACGGCCGCGGCAATGCCGCGATCGACGATCGCATTGAGCCGGAGAAAGACGGCGACCGCTCGGCGGGGCCGCATCGCCGCCACGAAGGGCCCGATGTACTTGATCAACAGGACCCGCAGTTGCTGCAGTTCCTCCACCACTTCGCCCGCCGCCAGTCCGCGCGCGGCGGCGCTCCGTCCGTAATGTTCCAGCACGTGCTGCCAGACGAGCTTGGCTTCGCGCTTCAGTGGCCCTAGCATTTCCACCAGCGTCTCGATCACCAGACGGAACTGGCGCTCGAGCGTGGCGCGTGGAATGGTGCTGGAGCCGGCGCGGTCGACCAGCCAGTCGGCCCATTCGGCCGCCATCGCATCGCGCGCATCGAGCGTGGCCTTTGCTGCGGCCAGCTGTGTGGGGTGGGACGAACGCAATCGATCGTCTCCAGAACAGAGTGGATCAATCGTAATCGGACTCTCCATGACACCCAAGCCGATCCTTCCTCCCAGACTCCGACCCGGCGCGCGCGTAGCACTCATCGCGCCGTCGGGGCCGTTGCTCGAGCGCGATCATCTGGCGCGCGGTGAAGCGCTCTGCCGCGCCCTGGGCTACGCACCACGGGTGATGCCCAACGCCGGCGCCGTGCACGGATACCTCGCCGGGACCGACGCCGAACGACTCGCCGACCTCAACGCTGCGCTTATCGATCCGTCGATTGATGCGGTCTGGTGTCTCCGCGGCGGCGACGGACTCAACCGCATTCTCGATCGGGTCGACTTCGACGGCTTCGCGGCGCAGCCCAAACCGGTAATCGGCTATTCGGACATCACGCTCCTGCTTCTCGCATTGATGCGCGAGACCGGCGTGGTGGCGTTCCACGGTCCGATGGCGCGTTCCGCGATGCCGGAGTTTTCGCGGCATCATTTCGACCTGGTCCTCACCAACCCCGAGCCGGCAGGAGAACTTGGTCGGCTACAACCGGATCCAGCGATCCTGATTCCCGAACGCGGCCGCATCGTCACGGTGATTCCAGGCTGCGCAGTCGGGACGCTCGTTGGCGGCAATCTCACGCTGCTGCAGGCACTCATCGGCACGCGCTATTTCCCCGATCTCACCGGGGCAATCCTTTTTCTCGAGGAGATCGGCGAAGACCTCTACCGCATCGACCGCATGCTGGCGCACCTGCAGATGGCCGGTCTCCTGGCGGGCCTCGCGGGTGTCGCGATCGGTCGCCTGTCGCGGATGAGGCACGCAACGGTGGAAGGGGCGTTCGGACTCGATCAGGTGCTGCGAAATTACTTCGAACGACTCAACATTCCTGTCGCGCACGGGTTTCCGATCGGTCACATTCGCGAGCAATGGACGCTGCCGATCGGCGTGCGAGCCGCACTCGATGCGACCGCCGGCGCACTCTCGCTCCTCGAGGCTGCGGTCTGCTGATGGCCACCACCATCCTCTCGCGTCATGAGCTTCCCGGCGCACTCGGCCCGATCCTGGTCGATGTGCGGACCGCCAATCGAACGACGGCGCAGCCGGCGATACTGGTGATGCATGGGTTCAAGGGATTCAAGGACTACGCATTCCTCCCGGTGATTTCCGAGCGGATTGCGCGCGCGGGGTTCACGGCCGTCACCTTTTCAGTGAGCGGCTCGGGTGTCGACCAGCACGGCAACTTCGTCTTTCCCGATCGCTTTGCCCACAACACTTACACTCGGGAATTCGCCGACATCGCCGCCGTCCTCACTGCGCTGGATGACGGCACCCTCGCGCTCCCGCGACCGACTACCGTCGGTATCCTCGGCCATTCCCGCGGCGGCGGTGTCGTCATCTGCGTCGCGCGGGAGACGCCGCGAATCGCGGCCGTGGTGACATGGGCCGCGATCTCCACTGTTCGGCGCTACACCGACGCACAGGTCGAACTCTGGCGGCGCAGGCGAACGATGAGCGTCACCAACGCGCGGACGGGGCAGGTGCTCCCGATGGATTATGAAATTGTCGAGGACGTCCTCGCTCATCCGGATCGATTCGACATCCTCGCCGCGGCTGCCGCACTGAAGCGGCCCTGGCTGCTGATCCACGGTGACGCGGATGAAACGGTCCCCGTCGCGGAGGCGCATGAGCTTGCGGCCGCAGCGCGAAATCCCGAGTTCGAGGCGTGCTTCATCGCGGGCGGAAGTCACACGTTTGGTGCGGTGCATCCCTGGGGCGGTGGCACGGCGGCCACGACCGAATTGTTCGACGCGACGGTGCGATTCTTCGCGCAGCATCTGCGCTGATCATGCCACTTGAACGGCTGATCGAACGGCTGCGTGCATCGACACCTCGACACGCCGACGATCTCGACCGCCCGCGCGCCGCAGTCGCCCTCGCCCTTGCGCCGAACCCCGATCAGATCCTCCTCATCAGGAGAGCCGAGCGGGTCGGTGATCCGTGGTCGGGACATCTCGCGCTTCCGGGCGGCCGGCGGCAGGACGACGATCCCGATCTCCTTGCGACGGCGATTCGTGAGACGTTCGAGGAAACGGGAATACAGCTCCAGCGCGAATGGTGCGTCGCGCAGCTCGACGATCTCGTCCCCCGCACGCCGACCCTCCCGCCGATTGTGGTGCGTCCGTTCGTCTTTGTCATCGACCGCGCGCATGAACCGGGAACGAGCGGTGAAGTCGTCCAATCGATGTGGACCTCGATCGAGGCGCTCGCTCGCGCCGGAGTCGTCACGCGGCGGATCGATGTCAAAGGATCACTTCGCGATGTCGCGGGATACGCGATCGGCGATGGCTTGCTCTGGGGAATGACGGAGCGGATCGTGACACCGGTGCTGGCACTCTGGGAGGAAGCGCGGTTGGGCACCCGGAAGACTTAGTGCTACAGCGATTGACTTTGCTGTCTAACTAGACAACTATTTCGTCGTGCCTAAATATCTGGCCTCCGACCTCTCCCGCTCAGTCGAGGACTACCTCAAGGTCATCTACCACCTGACCGAAGCCGGTAAGTCGGCATCCACAAATGACATAGCTGAGTCCCTCGACGTGGCAGCCCCGTCCGTGAGCGGGATGATCAAGCGACTCGCCGAGGCCGGACTCGTCGAGCATCTCCCGTACAAGGGCGTCACGCTCACCTCCGACGGTGCCCGTGCGGCACTCCAGATCCTTCGGCGCCACCGCATCATCGAGAGCTACCTCGTTTCGTCGCTCGGCTATAGCTGGGACAACGTCCACGACGAGGCCGAGCAGCTGGAGCACGCCGTCTCGGACGAACTGGTCGAACGGATGTCGCGGGCCCTGGGCGATCCGCGCTTCGATCCCCACGGCGATCCGATCCCGGCCGCCAATGGCCAGATGGCTCGAGTCGACACGACGCCGTTGCCGTCGGTCGTGATCGGTGAAACGGTGATCATTGCGCGCGTCGATACCGGCGCTGCCGATCGACTGCGCTGGCTCGCGGACGCCGGCCTGATACCCGGCGCCTGTGTCACCATGCTCGAATTGCAGCCGTTCAACGGACCGATCACCCTTTCGCTCAATGGCGACCGGCGCGTGATCGGGCGCGATCTCGCCCAGCAGATTCTCTGCGCCCGGACGCGCTGATGGACACGGCATCGAACCCGCCGGTCGCAAAGTTCGGTGACGACGCCGCGACGGCGACCAGCTCGAATGGCTGGCGCCGCGGTCGTACCCGTCCCTCGCTGCCGGAATCGTTCCACACCGTTGATGTGCCGCGCACCGGATCGTGGTGGCGGAAGGCGCTCGCCTTCGCCGGCCCGGGATACATGGTGGCCGTGGGATACATGGATCCCGGCAACTGGGCGACCGATCTCGCCGGTGGCGCACGATTCGGTTACCAGCTTCTCAGCGTCGTGCTCCTCTCCAATCTGATGGCGATTCTGCTGCAGTCCCTCGCCGTCAAGCTTGGCATCGTGACCGGTCGCGACCTGGCGCAGGCGTGCCGCGATCACTTTTCCCGACCAGTCTCCTTCGCCCTGTGGGTCCTGTGCGAGATCGCCATCGCTGCCTGCGACCTCGCCGAGGTGATCGGTTCGGCGATCGCGCTCAATCTCCTCTTTCATATTCCGCTGGTGGCCGGCGTGCTGCTCACGTCGCTCGACGTGCTGCTGATCCTCCTGTTGCAACAGCGCGGATATCGCTGGCTCGAGGCTTTCATCATCGCGCTCGTCGCCATGGTCGGCCTCTGCTTTGCCGCCGAGATGGTCTTCTCGCATCCGAGCCTCGCCCACGTGGCACGCGGGCTCATTCCGTCGGGACAGCTCGTCACCGATCCCGCCATGCTGTTCATCGCCATCGCGATTCTCGGCGCTACCGTGATGCCGCACAATCTCTACCTCCACTCCGCCATCGTGCAGACGCGGCGCATTGGAGCGGATTCGGCGTCAAAGCGTGAGGCAATCCAGCACAGCACCATCGATTCGACCGTCGCCCTCGGCATCGCCTTCTTCATCAACGCCGCGATCCTGGTCCTGGCCGCCGCAACCTTCCATGGCACCGGGCACGACAACGTCGCCGATATCGGTGATGCTCATCGGCTGCTGAGCCCGTTGCTGGGAACGTCGCTTGCGAGCGTGCTCTTCGCGATAGCGCTGCTGGCATCTGGACAGAATTCCACCATCACGGGGACCCTCGCGGGGCAGATCGTGATGGAAGGCTTTCTCGACATCCGGCTGCCGCCGTGGCTCCGGCGGCTGATTACCCGGTTGCTCGCCATCATCCCGGCCGTGATCGTCACGATCCTCTACGGTGAGAAGGGGATCGGCACGCTGCTCATCCTGAGTCAGGTGATCCTGTCGTTGCAGCTTTCGTTTGCGGTCATTCCGCTCGTCGCCTTCACCTCGTCCCGTCAGAAGATGGGAGCCTTCGTCAATCATCGCGTGACGGCAGCAGCGTCGTGGGTGGTGGCGATTGCAATCGCCGGCCTCAACGGATGGCTGGTCATCCAGATGGCGGGGAAGTGGTTCGCGTGATCGGTTGGGCGGGAGCGATCGCGCTGGTCGCTGTGGCTCGTCTCGCAGCGCAACAACCCGATTCACTGCCAATCGATACTGACCGGCCGGATTTCACCGACGGTGTCCACTCGGTGGCACCCGGCAGGATCCAGCTCGAGACGGGGTACACCTACCAGCAGGGTCGCGGGTCCAATGCCGCGAACTCTCGTTCCTTCCCCGAGGCGCTGATCCGCGTCGGCATCACGCCCCGCGCGGAACTTCGCGTCGGCGAGAATTATCTCGTTGACCATGACGCGGGTTCTGGCGGCGCAACTTCCAATGGATTCGACGATCTCTATCTCGGCACCAAGATCGGTGCAATCGATCAACACGGCGTGCGGCCAGCACTTTCGGTCGAGGCACAGGCGCGCGTCCCGACCGGACAAGGTGCCGTGTCGGGAAACACCGGTAGACATCTCCTTCCGGGAGGTGCAATTCTTCTCGGATGGGAATCATCGGGACCATGGTCCGCCGGTATCGAACTGTTCGCGACGCGGACAGCCGGCGCGCATGGTCAAGGCGTTGCGTCACTTTCAGTGCAGTACCAGGCGACCGCACGGGTGCAGTTCTACGGCGAATGCTTCAGCGTCCGTCCGATCGGGGCCGGTGATGGTGCGGAGCAGTATGCCAATTCCGGCATTCTTGTCCTGCTGTCGCGAAACCTGCAGGTCGATGCGCGCGCCGGTGTGGGGCTCAACCAGGAAGCCGACCGGTACTTCGTGGGTGCGGGGGTCGCCGTTCGTCGCTGAGTGTCAATGAGAACGCTCCAGGCTGCTCAACTGTCGATACAACTCATCGGTGCCGCAGCGGGGCAATCGCCTCCAACGCAGCGTCCGGCGCCGCCGCGGACGCCGCCGCTCTCGATTGCGATTGAACGCCGCTTCGCTATCGCCGCGCATCTCCGCGTCGGCGACACTCTTTCCCTCTCGCTACCCGGCGCCGTCAGGAATTCACCGGCAATCGTCAGCGCCGTCTACGAACCCGCACCGGATCCGTCGACGATCATGCGGCGGGATTTTCACGTGCACTTCCATCTTGCGGAGCTCGCCGCCCTTCTCGGTGAGCCGGACCGCGTCGACCGGATCGGCGTGGTACTTCATGCCGGTACCGATCCGGCTCACGTCGCGGCGGAGCTGAATCACACGGCGTTTGGCTACGATCTCTTTCCGTCGGCGCAGATCGCCGCGCAGTCATCGACCACCTTTGTCGTGGTGAGCAGTTTCCACCGCGCCATCGCCCTGATTTCGATCCTGGCGAGCACGGTCTTCCTGTTGTGCCTGATGATGCTCAAGATCGAAGCGAGGCGCCGGGACGTCGCGGTGCTCCGATTCATCGGCATTTCCCGGCGGACGGTCTTTCTCTCGCTGCAGCTCGAAGCGACCGTCGTCGCCCTCACAGGTTCGCTGCTCGGCGCGATGATCGCCGCGGTCGCGAGCGCCATCATCAACGCGTACTACCGGCGTGCGTTCGATACGGCGTTGATCTTTTCCGAGCTCACCCCGGGAACGATCTTCCTCGCCGTCGGACTTGCGATCGCATTGGGGTTGATCGTCGGCGCGATCACGGCGTGGCGCCTGGTGCGCCTGCCACCGCTGGAATTGTGGAGCCGCGCCGCATGACGTGGGACTGGGCCGTGAAAGACCTCCTGCGCCACCCGGCCCGTACCGTGCTGTCGCTCCTCGGCGTCGCCGTTGCCACGGCACTCCTCCTCGACATGGTGATGCTCAGTGGCGGAATCGAGCGGTCGTTCGCGCGGCTCCTCGCGAGCCGCGGTTTCGAACTGCGGGTCTCTCCGCAGGGCACCTTGCCGTTCGATACCGATGCGATGCTCGACCATCTCGGACAGCTGACTCACACACTTGCCGCTGACCCTGGTGTCGCGGCTGTCGGACCGGTGCTCGGCGCGTCGCTGTTTGCGAAGAGGGATGCCAGTCTGGTTCCGGTCGTGGTGTATGGCGTCAATCCCACCGTTCAGGGGATGTATGAGGTCGAGCGCGGTGCCGACCTTGACCGGACTGACACCACCGGCGTGCTCCTCGGTGCGCCGTCGGCGCGACGCCTTCGCCTCGCCGTCGGCGATACGGTGCGCCTCACCGGAGATCTCGATCCGCAGGTTGCAGCCGGGCTGCGAGACCGCGTCGTCACGGTGCGAGGGATCGCTCGATTCACCTACGACGCCGCCGATCAGCCATCGATCGCCGTGCCGTTGAGCGTGGCGCAATACCTGGTTGGGCCGCGCGCCGATGATCGTGCGTCGTTTCTCATGATACGTGTCAAGCCGCAGGCAGTACCCGAAGTGGTCGCCGCCCGGCTCTCCGCAGCCGTTCCCGAGGTGAGCGTGCGCAGCATTGCCGATATGGTGGCGCAGTTTCGATTGCGCCTGAGCTACTTCCGGCAGATGTCGCTGATCCTCGGATCGATTGCATTGATCGTGACGGTGCTCCTGGTCGGAACCCTCCTTGCCATCACGGTCAACGAACAGATCGCCGACATCGCGGCACTGCGGGCGATCGGCATCGCCAGGCGCACCGTCGTGAGACAGATCCTTGCCGCCGGCTTTCTCCTCACCGTCTTTGGCGGGGTCGCCGGCGTCGGGCTTGGCCTCGTGACCGCGCACTGGCTCGATCGCATCCTCACTTCGTTTCCCGGGCTTCCGGCGGCGATTTCGTTTTTCGTGCCGGATGCGCGGCAATTGATCATCGCCGGAGTGATCCTGATCGTCACCGGCGTCGCCGCGGGGATCTGGCCCGCCGTGCGCGCAGCACACGCACCCATCGCGACAACGCTGCGAAGCGAGGCACCGTGACCGATCGCGTCATCTCCACCGAACGGTTGAGCAAGGAATACCGGCTTGCAGGTCAGACTGTCCGCGCGGTACAGGACGTCTCGCTTCAAGTTGACGCCGGAGAATACGTCGCGATCGTCGGGCCATCTGGCTGCGGCAAGTCGACGCTGCTCTCCTTGCTCGGCGGGCTCGACGCACCGACCGCCGGGCATGTCGAGCTGCTTGGCCAGCCGCTGCACCTCCTCAACGATCGAGCGCTCACCCGTCTCAGGCTGGAGAAGGTCGGGTTCGTCTTCCAGCGCTTTCACCTGCTGCCGGTGCTGACCGCGCGCGAGAACATCGAGTTGCCGATGGCGGAGCGGGGAGTCGGCAAGGCAGAGCGTCGCGCGCGGGCGCTCGAGCTGCTGGAATACGTCGGATTGCCGCTGCGCGCCGCACACCGCGCTACCCAGTTGTCCGGCGGGGAGATGCAGCGCGTTGCGATCGCGCGGGCGCTGGCCAACCGACCATCACTGATTCTCGCCGATGAACCAACGGGTGAGCTCGATGCCGCCACCGGCGCTGGAATTCTCGCGCTCTTCCGGCAGCTGCACGCCGACGGCATCACGATCGTGGTGGTCACGCACGATGCCAGGCTCGCGGCGGACGCCAGGCGCGTGATCGAGTTGCTCGACGGCCGGGTGGTGTCGTGATCATTGCGCTGGCGTTGCGTCACCTGCTGGTTCGGCCGGGGCGCGCCGCACTGCTGCTCCTGGGTTATGCGCTTGGCGTCGCGGTGATGATCGTGCTCCTGTCGATCGGCGACGCCATGCTCGACCAGTCCCGCGACGTCCCGCTCATAGGCGGTGGTGACCTGACGGCGCTGCCGCACGGCATCGACATCGAGGCGATGCGCACTGGCGGGCTCGCAGGAATGTTCTTCGGAATCGACGGCGCCCGCTTCGTGAGCCGCGAACTGCTCGGCGGACCTCGGCATCGTGCGATGGTCGATGCGGTGTCGCCCGAAGTCACGCAGAAACTCGTCGAGGTCCGCGTGCACGATACGACGTGGGCGGTGCGCGCAGCCGGTAACATTCCGAGCGAGGCCGCAGCCGCCGGTGCCGGCCTCCGCATCCTCAGTGGCCGCTGGGTCGACGACAGCGCGGACCTCGAGTGGATCGCGCCGACTCGCGAGGCTTTGTACGATGGGATCGATCGCTTTCATCGTCCTCCGCCTGATGCGTCTGATTGGGCGGAGTGGGATTACTTCAATGTGGTCGTCAGTCCGGCCGAGTGGTGGTACGTGACACTGCTTGTTGGCGCTGAGAATCCGTCCGGTAGCCGCGGCGAAATCCTGGTGACGCATCGCCGCCCCGACGGCGGTTATCAGCGGTTCCAGACGATCACGACGGACAGCATCCGGATCGATACCGCTCACGCTGCACTCACGGTCGGCTCGAGCTCGGTGTCGCAGCACGACGGTGTGTACGACGTGCATGGTCACGCTGGCGCGGCGACGTTCCAGTTCTCGCTTCACCCCCGTCCGCACCACTATTTCCCGCCGGTCGAACTCGGCCACGACAGTATCCCCTCCGGGTACGCCGTCGCGGCACTGGCGGGGACCGCGTCGGGGAAGTTCTGCACCGCGGGTTCGTGTACCGTCGTGGTGGATCGCCCTGCCTATCATGATCACAACTGGGGGGAATGGCGGGCTGCCACTTGGGAATGGGGGATGGGACACGGTACTTCGCACGACCTTCTCTACGGCGGAATAATCGTTGCCGAGCAGCCAGGCGCAGTCCCCTTCTTCCTGTTGCTCGACGATTCGATCGGTCTGGAGCAGACCTACCGTTTTCGCAGCGTCACCCGGATCGGCTCGCATCACGCCGCCGGCATCGAGGGCGTCGAGGCTCCCGACTCGCTCCGCATCCTGGCCACCCGAACCGGAGATTCACTGGTCATCACCATTGCGGTGATCGACGCCGTGGCGTCACGTTCTGCCCCCGCCGGGAAAGACCGGGCCTTCCTGCAGATGCGGGGGAGATGGCGCGCTCACGGTACGGCCGCGGGGGCCGCGGTCGCGGATTCGGGCTCGGGATTCTTCGAAACCTGGGTGCCGCTGGCATCGGCGCCGACCACTAGATTGAAGCCAGCTTCTCACGACAACGGCGCACGTGATCATTGACGAACCAGGGGTACACGCGGCGCTCGATCGGCACGCGCGCCCAACCGAACTGCGTGGAGGGGGCTGGCGATGACGACCGGGACGACACCACAGCCTGAGCCGATGCGCGCCGTTGCCCGGCAGCTGGCGGACCGGCTTGCCGAGGGATGGACCAAGGGACGCCCCGACATCATGACGGAAGTGTTCGCGGCGGAGCCGGTATTTATCGAGACTCCGTTTTCCACGCCGATCAGCGGCATCGACGCCATCCGACAATGGGCGGGGGATATTCCCTACTATCAGTCGGAGGCGACCTTCACGGTTGGGGAGGTCTTTGTCGCCGGGCCGTGGTTCTCGACCGAATTCAAGCTGGTTTTCCGGCGGCGGACGACCGGTGAATGGGTCGATGCCCGCGGGGCGCTGTTTGCCGAGACCGATGGCGAACGCATTACCGAATTGCGGATGTATTGGCACCGATGGAACGGCGGTCGCGAGACATCGCAGCCATAGCGGCGTGGGAAAAACGTCCGGAATTCGGACAACATTGTCCGGCTACACGACAACCACGCCAGGCCTGTTTTTGTAAGTCTTGAATTTTCAACCACTTAGCTGTGGCACGGATCTGGATATTGTCCGCCGCATCCGTTGCAACTCAGGGTGGAGGATTCGTTATGCTGACACTGCTCGCTTCAATGCTCATCGCCGCCCCGCCAGCCGACACCGGCGGATACCCGGCTCCCCCGGCCGATCCAGCTCCAGCCATTCAGGTCTCGCTCAACAACGACGGCAACTACCTCGCCGGCGGCCGGGCCGACGTTCGAGTCCAGACCAACGACGACGGCTACCTCCTTGTCCTCCGCGTCGACGGTGATGGACAGATTCGCGTCCTCTTCCCGCTCGATCCTGAGGGCGACACCTTCGTCCGCGGCGGCAAGGAATACGAGCTTCGCGGCCGCGACGACCGGCAGACCTTCATGGCCGACGATCGTGCCGGCAATGGATTGATCTACGCCGCGATCTCCCACGAGCCTTTCGTCATCGCGGACTTCAGCGCCAACGGGCACTGGGACTACAATGCGTTGCGTCTGCCGGATTCGAGTACCGACGCCGAGAATGACCTGACGCAGCTGGTGGCGCAGATGACCAACCACGCACGGTTCGAATACGACGCGGTGGGGTACCGGGTCCAGGATCTGTCGCCGATCGCAAGCATGCCGCCGGCCGGCGACGGGTACTATCCCGGCTTCTATGATCCATACTACGATCCGGCGTGGCGTTGCCTCGGCTGCGGCTGGGCGTATCCGGGGAGCGACATCTCCTTCGGCCTCGATTTCGGATACTCGCCGTTCTACGATCCGTACCTCTTCTCGCCGTGGGCCTACAACTACGGCTACCGGTACGGTGGCGGGTTTTTCCCCGGCACATTCCCGGTGATCATCAACCCGCGTCCGTTTCGTCCGCTTCCCCCCGGAACGCGCGCTCGCCCGCGCGGCTCGATGCCGATGCCGGGAAATGGGTCTGGTCGATTCCATCCGTCGCCGTCGGGTGCGGGGCAGCCCGCCGTTCGCGGGACCGCTCCGTCCGGCCCCGTTGGAACGCGTGCCCGGCCGCGGCCGAACAATGAGCCGATGATGCCGAGCCGGATGCCTTACCAGCAACAGCCGTCGTCGCGCCCGATCTTCCGCGAGCCGCCGCGGGCGGGTTCTCCGGCACCGCAAGTCGACCGGCGGCCGATGACGGGTCAGCCCGAATCACGGCCGGTGTATCGCGAACCGCCGCGTCCCTCATCCCCGCCGCCGTCGGTGCGGGTCTCGCCACCACCCCGCTCGGCACCGCCTTCAGGCGGAGGTGAACGTTCTCGCCCGTCGGGTGGTGGTGGCGGTGGTGGCAGTAGTCACGGGGGTGGTGGGCACCACGGCAGATAGCGGGCTATAGCAGATGAGGGGGAGGGCAGCGAAGCAGCGCTGCCCTCTCTTTTTTGTTCGGATCAACTGCTCAGATGATCCCGCGCATATCCAGTGGCCCACTCGAGATACTCGGCGCTGCGCAACCCCGACCGCATGGCGGCGTCGACCGCGGAAGATTCGTCGAGCCCCTCATCCAGCATCAAATAGGCGATCAATGCGCCACCAGTCCGGTTGGCGCTATTGCAGTGCATCAGCGTCGGCGTGCCGGATGCGGTCCGCAGCGCCTCGAGAATCGCATCCATTGTCGGGTCGTCTACTGCGCCCGAGACGACCGGCGTGTTCACGTACCGCATCCCGAGTCCGCGCACGATTCCCGGTTCGTCAAACGGTCGTGGTTCCATCGCTTCGCGCAGGTCGATGACCGTCGACACTCCGGCCGCCTGAAGCGCGGCCAATTGCTCGGCCGAAGGCTGGCCTGTTACCAGAAGCCACGGGAGCGGTGTCGATGCATTGATGATTCCTGCGGCTGCTTCGAGGAGTGATACCGGTGATTCCATCGTTCAGCGACCTCGGCGTCGATAGTGCTGGTTTCCATCGGATTCAACCGGGCCAAAAGATACGTGTATCTTTCGCCATGCCGCCGATTACCGTCGCGCTGTGTCAGTTCCGGCCGACCAAGGGATCGTTGTCAGCGAACCTCGATACGATCGAGCGGGTGCTTCGCGCCGCGGCTGCCGCCCCTTTCGTTCCCGACGTGCTGATCTTCTCCGAAGCCTCGCTAACCGGCTACTTCCTCGAAGGCGGCGTGCGTGAACTCGCGCTCACCGCGCACGAGGTCTTCGCCGCACTCCAGGAGCGGCATGCCCGGAGCGGTGCCCCCCCAGTGGAGATCTGCCTCGGTTGCTACGAGCTGTTTGAGGAGCGGCTGCACAATTCCGCAATCTGGGTCGCTCTTGGCGGCTCCGATCCCGGCATTCGACACGTGCATCGCAAGGTCTTCCTGCCGACATACGGGGTCTTCGACGAAGAGCGATTCGTCGAAGCGGGGCGAGAGGTCCGGGCGTTCGAGGCACGGATCGGTCGTGTGGCGATGCTGGTGTGCGAGGATGCCTGGCACTCGATCACGGGAACGCTGGCGGCACTCGATGGCGCACAGCTGATAGCGGTGGTGTCGGCGTCGCCGGCACGTGGTCTGGAGCCGAGCGCGCTGCATCCGGGCCAGCCGGGTTCGCTGGCACGATGGGACAGCATTGCGGAGGGGATCGCCGGAGAGCACGGCGTCTTCGTCGCGCTGACGCAGCTGGTCGGTTTCGAAGGGGGGAAGGGATTCCCCGGTGGTTCAGTGGTGGCAGCGCCGAGCGGTACCATCATCGCGAGAGCGCCGATTTTCGAAGAGGCAATGGTCCCGGCGACGATCGACTTCGACGAGATCGTGCGGGTTCGATCGGCATCGCCGCTGCTCGCCGATCTCGAACTCAAGTTGCCACACCTCCTCTCCAGTTTTGACGCTCGGCGAGTCGCGAAGCGGTCGCCGCGAGACGATGCGGAGCGCGCGACTGCCGTCGCACCGAATCGCACCGGCGCGGCCGGCGTCGTGGGACCGTCGCTAGCGATCGACCCATCGCTGACTCGCCGATGGCTGGTCGAATTCCTTCGCGACGAAGTGACGCGCAGCCGCGGATTCCATCGCGCCGTGGTGGCGATTTCCGGCGGGATCGACAGTGCGGTCGTGGCGCATCTTGCGGTCGAGGCGTTCGGTGCTGAAAACGTTGTCGGTCTTCGACTCCCGTACCGGACGTCGAGTCCCGATTCGCTGGCCGACGCACGCTGTCTCGCATCTGCGCTTGGCATCGAGGAGCAGACGATCGACATCAGCGCGGCGGTCGACGGTTACGCTGCAGCCAGTGCGATGGCGCCGACGCCGCGGCGCCTCGGCAACGTGATGGCGAGAGTCCGGATGGCGGCGCTGTTCGATGTCGGTGCCGCGCGCGATGCGTTGCCGCTCGGCACCGGCAACAAGACCGAGCGACTCCTCGGATACTTCACCTGGCACGCCGATGATGCTCCACCGGTCAATCCGATCGGCGACCTCTTCAAGACCCAGGTTCGGGCGCTGGCGCGGGCGCTCGGCGTCCCGCAATCGATCATCGACAAGCCCGCTTCTGCGGACCTGATCGCGGGCCAGACCGACGAGGGTGATTTCGGCATCACCTACGATCGCGCCGACCCGATCCTCGAACTCCTCCTGCGCGGACACGATGACGCCGAGATCGCGTCGGCGGGATTCACGACGGAGGAGATCGCGCTGGTGCGGAAGCGCCTTGACGGCACACACTGGAAGCGGCGGATGCCGAGCGTGGCGATGGTGTCGCAGACCGCGATCGGCGAATACTACCTCCGCCCGCTCGACTACTGACGTTGATGGACACCGCGAGTGCTTGCACCGCGAACCACTGCCTACCGCGGAGCCCGAATGCACGCCGCACTCCCTGAATCCCGGTCGATGTCGTACTCGCGTGGCGAGATCTCGACGCTCGTCATGCCGCACATGGCCAATCTTCTCGGCGATCTGTTCGGCGGGAACCTCATGGCGCTGGTCGATCAGGCCGCGGCAATCGCCGCGATCCGGCATTCCGGGGGCCCGGCGGTCACCGCCTCGATTCATCAGGTCAATTTCCGTGAGCGGATCCCGATCGGCTCACTGGTGACTTGCCGCTCGACCGTGGACTTCGTGGGGAATTCGTCGATGGACATCACGGTGGAGGTGTACGCCGAGATGCCGAGTACCGGCGAACGGCGCAGCACCCACACTGCGCACGTCGTCTTCGTCGCGATTGACGAACACGGCTCCCCGAAGCGAGTTCCGCGACTGATCCCCGCCACCGAGGAAGAGAAGGAGCGCTACGCCGCGGCTGAGCAGTACCGGAAGGATCACGCGACCCGGTGACGCCGATGCAGGTGGTCATGGTCCTCGGCGGCGGCGGCGCCAAGACGGCGGCGCACGTCGGCGCGGCGCGCGCGCTGCGGGATGCCGGGATCACACCGGTGCACTGGATCGGCACCTCGATGGGCGCGGTGATGGCGGCGGCGCTCGCCGCGGGCGAGACCCCGGAGGCGCTGCTTGAACGGGTCACCGCCGTGCGGCGTGCCGACGTGCTGCACAATGACTGGGGCGGGTTCCTTCGGGGGATCTGGGCGCCGGCGATCCTCAAGCCGGAGCCGGTCAGACGGCTGATCGAATCGCTGGTCCCGGCGAGGACGTTCGCGGCACTCCCCGCGCCGTGTACCGTGACCGCGGTCGACATCGCCACAGGCGCCGAAGTGGCGTTTGGCGCGGGCGGTGAGGATGCGCCGCTGATTGACGCCCTCGCAGCAGCGTGCGCGCTCCCACCGTATTTTCCCCCGGTGGAGGTGAACGGGCGCCGATTCTACGACGGTGGAATTCGCGCTCCGGTCCCGATCGATTGTGCGGCCGGTATCGAGTGCAATGCGGTGATCGCGATCGACACCGCGCCGGGGTTCGACGAACACGGTGAGCGAGTCGAGGTTCCGCCACCACTGATTGCGGCCGCCGATACTGCGATGGGATGGTTGATGGCGGGTACGGTGGCTTTGCAGCGTGAACGCTGGGCCGCGATTCCGGGGAGGCCGCCGCTGATCTGGCTTCGTCCCGTGACCGATCGCGGCGCGATGTTCGCGGCTGACCGCACCGCGGCGTACGCCGAAGCCGGGTATCGCGAGATGACCAAGGTGCTCGAGGAGATGTCATGACTGACGCCGTGATCCGCTATTTCAGCGTGGAGCAGGCCAACGCGACCTTGCCGCTGGTTCGGCGCATCGTCAGCGACATGCTGCAATTGCACCCACGATGGCGCGCGGCGGTCGCCGCTTTTGAATCGGCGCAGGCCGGCGTATCGTCGGCGGGCGAAACCGACGAGGCAAAGGCGCAGCGGCTGGAGGCGGGCCGGCTTGCCGGTGAGATCGAGGCGTGCCTCGACGAACTCGAACAGGTCGGCTGTGTGTTCAAGGGGTTCGACGCCGGGCTGGTCGATTTTCCGGCCCAGGTTGACGGCCGCGACGTGTATCTCTGCTGGCAATACGATGAGCCTCGCGTGGAGCACTGGCACGAGCTCGACAGCGGGTACGCCGGTCGCCAGCCTCTCGATCCCTTTCATTTCCCGGTGACCACGCAATGATGAGCGGCATCTGGCATTTCCTGCACTACCTCGCCTTTACCGCCTGGCTCGGCGGCGCGTTGTCGGTGATGGTCTCGGGGATCGCGATGAAGCGGATGGATCGTGCACTCTGGGGAGCGGTCGTCGATGTACAGGCGGCGGTCTATCGCACGCTGATCGGTCCCGGCGCGATCGTGGTGATCGGATCCGGCATCGTGATGACGATGGAGATGTACAACGGCCTGTCGAGCGGGCAGGCAGGGCCGTGGCTCGGCACGATGCAGGCCGCCGGGATCGTGGGGCCGTTGATCACGCTCCTGGGCTCGATGCCGGCTGCCATGAAGTTGTCGAGAATCGAGCCGCTCGGCTCCCAGGCTGCCGCGTTCGATGCATTGCGTGTCCGACTCGCCATCACCGGGTCGATCGGCGGAACGCTCGGACTGATCGCCCTCCTCGCCGGCGCCTTCTACCAGCACGTATGACCGTTTCGCGCCGCGATCTGCTGCGGATCGCGGCGGCGTTTCCCGCCTTTGGCGGCATCGCCCGCGCGTCGATCCCCGTTCCGCGCAACCTCGCACTTCCGCACAATCCGTTGCCCGACGACGAGGCTGCGTGGGAGCGGATCAAGGGACAATTCGTCATCGACGGGTTGCACCTGAACACCGGGACGTACGGTGCCTGTCCGCTGCCGGTGCTCGATGCGACGATCGAACACCTCCGGGCATTCGAACGGATCATCGGACAGGAACCGATCGGCTATCCCGCGGTCAAGCGCGACCTGGAGACATTCATCGGCGCGTGGCCGGGAAGTGTCGCCGTGCTGCGCAACACGACTGAAGCGATGAACAACGCCGCTGCCGGACTCGATCTTGCGCCCGGTGACGAAGTCCTTTCGACGACGCACGAACATATCGGCGGCCGCTGCTGCTGGGAGTTGCTCGCGAAGCGACGGGGGATTGTCTACCGGACCTTTGCACCGCCGCTCGATCCCGCATCGCCCGACGAACTCGTGCAGGCATGGCAAGCGCAGGTCACGCCGCGCACGCGCGTTCTGTCGATCTCGCACGTCCTCTTCAGTACCGGGATGATCCAGCCAGTGGCGGAGCTGGTGCGGTGGGCGCGGCCGCGCGGCATCGTCACCGTGATCGACGGCGCCCATCCCCCCGGCATGCTGCAGACCAACCTGCAGGCGATCGACGCCGACTTCTACGCCACCTCCACGCACAAGTGGCTGCTGGCGCCGAAAGGGACCGGCCTGCTGGTGGTCCGTCCCGATCGCATCGCAACGACATGGCCACTGATCGGCTCCGGCGACTGGAGCGCGACCGACATCCGGCGCTTCGAAGATGTCGGCACGACCAATACTTCACTCGTCGCGGGGATGCAGGCGGCGGTCGCGTTTCAGAATACCATCGGCCGGGCGGCGATCGAAACGCGAACCCGGTGGCTGGCAACGCGGCTCTACGATGCGCTTGCCACGCTTCCCCGCGTCCGGCTCGTCTCGCCGCGGGCGGCATCGCTGCGGAGCGCGATGGTGTCGTTCAAGATGGATGGCACCACAGCCGAAGCGTTGCAGGGATACCTCGGCGCCTCGCGGATCCGGACGCGACGCGTCTCGGAATTCGGCTACGAATACCTCCGCCTCAGCACCCACATCTACGTGCTCGCTCGCGACGTCGATCGCACCGTCGAACTGCTGCGCGGTGCGCCGGCGCGATGAATGGGATCAGCGCGTCATGCCGGTCCGACACGACGATCGCACCGGACACCGATCGCAGTGCATCACTCGCGCAGTGCAGACCAGCGCGCCGAGTTCCATCAACGCCTGATTGGTGGTCCATGCCGGAAGACCGGCGCGGGAGAGCAGCGCGCGTGCGGTCGCCTGGAGGCGGCGCTCGCCGCTGGCGCCGCGCGGAAGCCGTGGGTGAAACGCACGGCGGAGCACCCGTGACACATTGGTATCGATCGCCGGTTCGGCGCGCTCGTAGGCAAAGCTCGCCACGGCGCCCGCCGTGTACGTGCCGACCCCCGGAAGCGTCCGCAGGACAGCAGGGTCGCGCGGAACGACCCCGTCATGCCGCTCCACGACATCGCGCGCGGTACGGTGCAGGTTCGCGGCGCGCCGATAATAGCCAAGGCCGTCCCATGCTTCGCGGACCCGGCGGGGGGACGCGGCGGCAAGCGCGTGGATCGTCGGAAAACGGTCGAGGAACTCGACCCAGAATGTGGCGACGCGAGCGACCTGCGTCTGCTGGAGCATGACTTCCGACACGAGGATGCGGTACGGGTCACGTGTGCGGCGCCACGGCAGGTCGCGTCCGTGACGCCGAAACCATCGCACCAGGGCGCGGCGGAATTGCAACCGTTGCACGCGTGCGTCGAGGATGGACTTTCTGGGCACCGCAGGGCAAGATAAAGGTTCAATGATGAATCGTCGAGCAGGCGCATCCCGATGAGAATG
Source organism: Gemmatimonadales bacterium (assembly GCA_036500345.1). NCBI lineage: Bacteria > Pseudomonadati > Gemmatimonadota > Gemmatimonadia > Gemmatimonadales > Gemmatimonadales bacterium. The sequence goes on from DASYCE010000025.1 coordinate 69,455, forward strand.
CCGTTCAGCCGCCTGCTCCGCCGGGCCGGGCACGCGGTCGTCGATGCATTCGCCGATCTCGGCCGCTTCTCGCGCATGCTCGTCGACATGGCCCGCGGCCTGGTCGAATGGCGGGTCTGGCTGCCGCGCACCGTCGATGAAGCGTGGAGCATCGGCGGCGGCTCGCTCTTCATCGTCGTGCTGATCTCGTCATTCACCGGTGCGGTGACGGCGCTGCAGGCCGGCTACCAGTTCACCGGCAACGTGCCGGTCTATGTCGTCGGATCGCTCGTCACCGAATCGGTGGTGCTCGAACTCGGACCCGTCCTCGTCGGACTGATCCTCGCCGGGCGCGTCGGGGCGCGCTACGCCGCCGAACTCGGCACCATGCGCGTCACCGAGCAGATCGACGCGCTCGAATCGCTCGGCCGGTCGCCGGCGAGCTACCTGCTGCTGCCGCGCGTGCTCGGCTGCCTGCTGATGATTCCGATGCTGGTGATCTTCGCCGATATCATCGCCGTCTTCTCGGGGTGGTTCATCGCAGCGCATTCGAGCATCTCCATTTCAGCGGAGGACTTCACCTACGGATCGCGCGCGTACTGGCATGTCTTCGACGGCTGGTACTCGGTGATCAAGGGCTTCTTCTTCGCCGGCGCGATCGGACTGATCTCCTGCTATCGCGGCTTCACCACCCGGCACGGCGCCGAGGGCGTGGGCAAGTCGACCACCGGCGCGGTGGTGTCGAGTTCGGTGCTGATCCTCCTGCTCGACACGCTCCTGGCCAAGCTGCTGCTCACGACATGATCGAAGTCCGTCATCTGGCGAAGCGGTTCGGGTCGCAGGTCGTACTCGACGACGTCAATCTCGTCGTCGAGGAAGGGGAGACGCTTGCGCTGCTCGGACCTTCGGGCACCGGCAAGAGCGTGCTGCTCAAGTCGATCATCGGGCTGGTCCGCCCCGAGCGCGGCGAGGTCGTCGTCGACGGCCAGCACGTGGCGAAGCTCAAGCGCGACGAGCTGGCGAAGTTGCGCGCCACGATCGGGTACGTCTTCCAGAACGGCGCGCTCTTCGACTCGATGGATGTCTTCGAGAACATCCGGCTGGGGCTCACCAATCCGCGCGAATTCGACGACATCGAATACGCGCGCGAGCGGGCGGTCGAGTGCCTGCGGCTGGTCAACCTCAAGACCGACACGTTGAAGGTGATGCCGGCGGATCTCTCGGGCGGGATGCGCAAGCGCGTCGGCATCGCGCGCGCCATCGCGGGGAAGCCGAAATACGTGCTGTACGACGAGCCGACGTCCGGGCTCGATCCGGTCAACGCCGACGTCATCGATGCACTGGTGAAGCGCCTCGAGGACGAACTCGGTGTCACCAGCATCACGGTGACGCACGACGTGCGCGGCGCCTTTCGCACGGCGGACCGCATCGCGCTGCTGACGCATGGCAAGATCGTGGCGATCGGCCCGCCGGATGAATTCCGCGAATCGCAGGTGCCCGACGTCAAGGCGTTTCTCGAACGGGACTTCGAGACCAACCTTCCGAACGGAACGGCCTCATGAATTCGTATGAGAAGGAAGCCGCGGTCGGCGGCCTTGTCTTCCTCGCGGTGGCGGGCTTCGTGGCCGGAGCGATCTGGTTGCGCGGCAAGACGCCGGGGAAGGATGACATCTACGTGGCGTACAGCGACGTCGCGACGCTCAAGGATGCGTCGTCGGTGCGCATTTCCGGCGCGCAGGTCGGGCGCGTCGACGGGATCTCGTATGTCGCGCCCGGCAAGGTCATCGTGGGGCTCAAGTTCGACAAGCACGACCACATCCAGGTGACCACCGGTGCGAAGGCGGTCGTGACCGCGGTCGGCGTGCTCGGCGACTACATGATCGTCTTTGATCCCGGCACCGGGGCCGCGGTCCCTCGCGGCGACACCATCCAGGGGACCATGGCCAGCGGCGTGATGGACAAGGCCAACGCCCTCGCAGAGAAGGCAGCGGAGACGATGTCGCGGATCGATGCGATGCTCGACACGCAGGTCATCGCCGACCTGCGGCACACGCTCCGCTCCGCCGACCGGATGATGACCTTTCTCGCCGATACGGCGCATGGACCGACCTCGAAGCTCGGACCAACGCTCGCCGGATTGCAGCAGGCGACGGCGCGCTTCGACACGACGCTCGCGGGGATCGATCCGAGGATGCTCCAGTCGCGGCTCGATTCGACGATGCATTCCGCCGGCAGCGCCGCCGACCGCCTCGCTGCGATGGCGGCTCGCAGCGATTCACTCCTCGCGCGGATTCAGAGCGGACAGGGCACGATGGGGAAGCTGATCAGTGATACCGCGCTCTACGGCGACCTGCGCAAGACGATGCAGTCGATGACCGACCTGCTCAACGACATCCGCAAGAATCCCGGCAAGGTCGGGGTCACTGTCAAGATCTTCTGAGGAGTTGCCGTGAGCATCAAGGAACACGTTCGCGCGATCCTGCTTGACCTCGGAGAGGACCCCGACCGTCCGGGACTGGCGCGGACTCCGGAACGGGTGGAGAAGGCGCTGCAGTTCATGACGCAGGGCTACCACCAGAGCGCGGGTGCCGTGATCGGCGGCGCGCTGTTCCAGGACTGTCATCGCAACATGGTGCTGGTCCGCGACATCGAGTTCTACTCGCTCTGCGAACATCACCTCCTGCCGTTCTTCGGCAAGGCGCACGTCGCCTATATCCCCAACGGGAAGATCGTCGGGTTGTCGAAGATGGCGCGCGTGGTCGATGTATTTGCCCGCCGCCTCCAGGTGCAGGAACGAATGACCGACCAGATCGTCGCCGCGCTCGAGGAAGAGTTGCACCCGTCCGGTGTCGGCGTGGTGCTCGAAGCGGCCCATCTCTGCATGATGATGCGCGGCGTCGAGAAGCAGGGATCGAGCACCACGACCTCGGCGATGCGCGGGTCGTTCCTCGAGGATCCGCGCACCCGCGAGGAGTTTCTTCGACTGGTGCATGCCAGCCGATGATGCAGGTGACCTTCCTCGGCACCAGTGCCGCAGTGCCCACGGTCGATCGCAATGTCTCGGCGCTCATGGTCCAGCGGGAAGGCGACCTCTTTCTCTTCGATTGCGGCGAGGGAACGCAGCGCCAGATGATGCGCTACGGCGCCGGATTCGCCGTCGACGACGTCTTCATCACCCACTATCACGCCGATCATACCCTCGGCATCCCCGGGTTGCTCCGCACCATGGGCCTGCAGGGTCGAACGGCGCCGTTGCGGCTCCACGGCCCGCGCGGTGCGCAGCGTCATCTCGGCGCGCTCACGGCGCTCGGCATGGAGCGTCCGAAATTTCCCGTCGAAATCTTTGCGGTGCAGCCGGGTGACGTGATTCCTCGCGGCGACTACGACCTCGTGGTCGGTGCGGCGAAGCACAAGGGAGACTGCCTCGCGTTTGCCATCGTGGAGCACGAACGCCTCGGACGATTCGATCCCGAGCGGGCGCGCGAGCTTGGCATCCCCGAAGGTCCGCTGTGGGGCCGGATTCACCGTGGCGAATCGGTGACGCTGGCGGACGGACGAGTCGTCGAGCCGCACGAGCTCGTCGGTGCGACGCGGCCCGGCCGGCGCCTGGTGTATTCGGGTGATACTGCGCCGAGCGATGCGATTGTGGAATTGGCGCGGGGCGCAGACCTCCTGATCCACGAGGCGACGTTCGGCGCCGACGAAGTCGAGCGCGCACGCGAAACCAACCATTCCACCGCCCGGGATGCCGCCACCGCGGCGCGCGACGCCGGCGTGCGACGGCTGGTCCTCACCCACCTCTCCGCGCGCTACTCGCGCGACGCGCCGGAACTCGTCGCCGAAGCGCGCGATCTCTTCCCGGCGACCGAGGTCGCCCGCGACGGCATGGTGATCGACGTCGCCTTCGCGGTGTAGCATGGGAAGCGGTTTTTCTTGTGTTCGGAGCGTCGTGCTCGTACCTTAGTCACCCCTCCGGGGCTGTAGCTCAGATGGGAGAGCGCTGCAATCGCACTGCAGAGGTCAGGGGTTCGATTCCCCTCAGCTCCATCGCCCGTATCCTTATGGATCCGGGCGATTTTTTTGCCCGGTCACGCCGGTGTCGCCGCTCCGCGGTGACCGGCGTCTCCAGTCGCAAGGAGATCAATCCCATGGCGTGCTTCCTCCTGATTCTCGCACTGGCCACACCACGGCTGGTGATCATCCTTCTCTGGCTGCTGAGCCACTGGTTCGACGGGCTGTTCGCGACGCCGGTCGTCCCGGTCCTCGGCTTCGTCTTCCTGCCGACCACCTTCCTCTGGTACACCGCGGTCCAACATTGGTACGGAGGTGCGTGGGGCGGATTGGTCCCCATCGTCGGATTGATCATCGCGGTGATGGTCGATCTGCACCCGATTCGCGGGCGCTACCGGCGGCGCGCCGAGGACTAGAATTGTCGTTGATTGCAGCAGCGCCGGCGACCTTGGGAGGGCGTGGCCGGCGCTGATCTGGTCACTGTATCGTTTGGTGACACCAGCGAAGTGCCCCGTGATTGACGTCTTGCGTTTTCCGGCCGTGGCGCACTGATTTCGCTCGCGCGCCGCCCGGGTTATCTATCGGGTCCGCCGCGCAGATTCTGATACATCCGTTTCATTTCGTCCGTCGACGTTTGAGGTGGTCTGCCCCGTCGGGGCTGTGCCACTTCTGGTCGATACTCAGCATGTCATTTGCCGGGTTGTTTCCCCGGCCATACCCAGCCAACTGGAATGCTTCCCCGCCCGGGGCGCATTTCCGTGCAACGATAGCAAGGATATCCTTGATGCGAACTGTCATGCTTACGCTTTTCGCGGCCCTCTGCCTCTCCGGGTGCACTCACGACATCGTGAGCCCCGTGAACTCCATTCCGGTTGCGACCGGGATGGTCCTGACCCCTGGCACGACCGAGCTCGATACCACCAATACCACCCAGTTCCAGACGACCGTTTCGTGGTCGGACAGCACCCAGCATCCGTCGCAGGTCACCTATACCGCGACCGGTGGAACGATTTCGACCGGCGGACTCTATCAGGCCGGCAACCAATCAGGACAATATCTGGTCGTCGCGGCCTGCGATTGCGGTCTGGTCGATACCGCCAGGATTACCGTGCAGGCGCCGCAGGCGGCTCCCGATCGCGCCATTCTCACCGTTGTGGTCAGCGGACTTCCGCCCGGTGCTTCCGCGGCGGTGACCGTCAACGGACCCGCCGGCTATTCCCACGTGGTCACCGGGTCGCAGACGCTCGATTCGCTGCAGCCGGGTGACTACTCGGTGCAAGCCGATGGGGTGACGACGCCGCCGGCGGCATATGCCGCATCGTCGACAACGCAATCGACGACGCTGGTTGCGGGCGACAACAAGAACGTGGTCGTGACGTATTCGGCATCGGCACAACCACCGTCGACCGACCTGGCGGCGCATCCGCGAGTCTGGATGAATGCCGCACGTGTGGCCCAGTTGCAGGCCCAGGCAGGCGCGAACACCTCGCGCTGGCGAGTCATCAAGTCGACGGCCGACGCGTCAGTCGCCAAGGGAACCAATGTCGCCGGCGGCGACGAGTTTTCGCTGCCCGCACTCTGCGCGGCGTATCTCGCGACCGGAAGTCAGGCGTACGCGACGCGCGCCGGTCTTGTGATCGCCGGTTCCGCCAACGATGGCAACAATCTGCAGGGCGATTCCGGTTATGCGTACCGCTTCAACCTCCCCGATTTCATCATGGGCCTCGACTGGTGCTACAACGGCCTGACCGTCGCCCAGCGCCATCAGGCGGCGACGTGGTTGATGAATCGCGCCGACTGGGTCTGGCCCGAAACCAATCCGTCGCGCACCGGCGGCTGGGGACTCTGGCCCTCGAACAACTACTACTGGGGCTTCATGATGACGGGGCCGGCCGCACTCGCCGCGGCGGGTGACGACACCGGCAGCAGCGTCATCAGCGGCACCAACCGGCCGGCATTCCATCGCGCGCTCGCGATGACGCACTGGAATAGCGTTGCGGCGCCGTATTTCGCCGGCGAGGGTGCCGGCGGAGCGTGGGACGAAGGAACCGGATATGGCGTGGGGAGCGCGTGGTATCTCGGCCGCTTTGTCGATGCCTTCGCGACTGCCGGCGCGCCGATCAACAGCGACTGGATGAACGCGGCCCTGCAGTGGATGATCGAATCGACGATGCCCGGTGGCGCGTACAAGGCGCCGCTCGGAGACCAGGCCCGGGTCAGCGACGGATCCGAGTATGCCTACGACCGCGACGCGATGCTCGACATCCTCGCCGGCTCGAATGCGAATCCGCTGCTCGCATCACAGGTGCAGTACTGGCTCAACTGGATCGGCCAGGTCCCGTCGAGCGAAACCGGTACCGGGCTCGCGACCGACGAATTGATCCACTACAACCCCGCCCAGTCAGTCGCCGCCGATCTCACCGGATTGCCGAAGGATTATCTCGCCTCCGGACCGGGATATTTCGTCTACCGCCAGAGCTGGACCGACCCGAAGTCGACCGTGATGGTCTACCAGGCCGGCATCGTGGGCGACGGGCACAATTCGCTCAACGGCAACGGGCTGATGATCTGGAAGGGCTCGTCGTGGATCTCGGCGACGGGCAACATCTACTCGGCCAGCGGGATCGAACAGCAGACCCGGAATTACGACAACCTCACCGTCGGCGACAGCGGGCAGTCGCTCTACGGCGGGAATGATGCGCACATCACCGACAAGCAGGTCAGCGATCAGCTCGTCGTGATCCGGTCGCAGGCGAAGGACACCTACGGACATCCGGCCGGGGTTGCGGGTGGACGCAACATCGTCAGCGACTATGCGCGCACCGTTGCGTATCTTCCGCAGCAGGACGTCTTCGTCATCGTCGATCGCGCGACGGCGGTCCATCCATCGGCGCAGAAGGTATGGCGCTGGCAGATGAAGGGTGTGCCGCAGGTGTCGGGGAATACCTTCACGCTCTCCAATCCGACCAACAACGGCTTCTGCAGCGGGACCGTGCTGTTGCCGACCGATGCCGCCCTTGGCACGCAGTCGTTCAATCTCGGTGGTGGTGGCGCGCAGAGCAGCAACGCCGTGACGGTGTCGATTCCACCCGGCCGCGCGACGGATCTCGTCGTCACGGTCCTGCAGTGCGGAAGCGCGCCGGTGTCGGCAGTGGCGGCGACGGTGAACGACACCGCCACCGAAACCGATGTGACCGTTGGGTCGGCGACACTCGCGATCCCGCACAGCGAAGCCCTGGCGGTTCGACTCCAGTAGCAGTCCCGGGAGCAGCCAAGATCCTCACCGGCGTCTTCTTCGGCACGGCATTCAGCACGATTCTCACGCCGGGCCCCAACATGATGTACGTCGGCACCACCGGTGCGCAGCGCGGAGCTGCCACCGGTGCGCTCGCGGCCCTCGCCATCGTACTCGGCGGCGTGTGTTACACCGTGATGACGGCGGTGGGGATTTCGGCGCTCATTGCAGCACGGCCCGCGATCTTCATCGCCATTCGCGTTGCTGGTACCCTCTATCTCATCTGGCTCGGCGTGCGGTTGCTGCGCCGAGCCCGCGACACGAGCCCGCCGCCGCCGCTTCCCGACGCCGGGTCGCGGGCGTTCGCGGGTGGCGTGGCCATCGCCCTCACCAACCCGCAGCTGGCGCTCTTCTTCCTCGCGTTCCTGCCGCAGTTCGTGGTGGTCGGCGATGGTCCGATCTCGCTGCAGCTGCTCAAGCTCGGTCTGACCTTCAACACCTGCACGCTGACCGTGATGATGACGGTGGCCGTTGTGACCGGCATCGCGGGGAAGATGCAGACCGGCGGCGTGCGCTTCCGCCAGGTGATGCGCGCGATTGCCGGGATGGCGTTCCTGCTGCTGGCGGCGCAAACCACGTGGAAACTGATCGGATGATCCGGTGACCGGATGGCAGATTGTGGCGTTCGTGTATCAGCTGGCGAGTCGCGCGGCGTATGTCGTGCCGGTCGGAGTGGTGCTGGCGCGCGAGGCGCGGCGGCCGGTTGCGGACCGCGCCGATCTCGCGGCGTGTGAGGCGAGATACCGGCACTTCCGCCGCTGGTCGAGCATCGTCATGAATCACGACGCGTTCGCACTGATTCTGTTGTCGGTCGTGACGCGCGACACGTTGCACCTGCGCGGTGTGAGCCCCTGGGTGTTGACCGGCGCCGGTATTCTGCTGGCAATCGTCGGATTGGGCATCAAGGGATGGGCTGCGGCGTGTCTCGGCGGCGACGCGTATTACTGGCGCAACTTTTTCGTTCCGACACCGCGGGCTCCGCTGAAACGGCCGGGCCCATATCGCTATCTCAGCAACCCGATGTACACGGTGGGATATGCCCAGGCATACGGGCTGGCGCTGGTGCTCCGGTCGTGGCCCGGCCTGGTCGGGGCGACGGTGGCGCAGGGAGCGATTCTGGCGTTTCATCTGCTGGTGGAAAAGCCGCATTACGACGCGCTTCCGGAGCAGGTCTAGGCCGGGCTGCTGGCGGGGATGCGGTGCAGCGGGGGAGTGGCTGGAAGAATTGCGCCGACAGCGTTTGCCCCCTAGCTTTGCCCACCCAACAGTGCCCCGTGGTGTAACTGGCAACACGTCTGACTCTGGATCAGAAGAGTCCTGGTTCGACCCCAGGCGGGGCAATAGAGTAAGGCATTACCGCTGAACGATTTCGCCAATCGATCACCCCTAGTCCATTTGACTCCGCGCCGCTGGCGCGCGAGCTATACGCGGAGCCCTCCCGCGACCGCTACCAGCTACGCGTCCCGCCCCCTTGCTTCTCGGCCCTAATTCTCCAGCGACAATTTGCTTTGCCCTCCTCAGGTCAGGCTGGATCTTTATCCGCTTTGCCTCGTGCCAGAATGGCGACTCGATCAAATCAGACACGGTGGGTGGAGCTGGCGTCAGAGGACCGACGCTCTTTGAAGAGGTACGGCTACCACCTCGCGGACCGTGCGATGATCAATCCATACCATAAAGACCTCGGGCCAATCCTGGCCCACCCTCGCACGGCCGCTCACTCGCTCCGGTTCCCGGGTCGCCAGTCGAACGCCACCTGACCCCCGTTGCACCGAACCAAGTACCTGCCTAGCCTTTCGCGATGCTCACGATTCACATCGAAATCTGGACCGATGAGTCCCAAATCGCCCAACTATGCTACGACTACTGGCGGTTGGACGATGAGCAAGAAGCCTTTGACATCGGAATCGCCGACCTGGCAGCCACCTGCGGCATTGCACACGGGAAAATACCCTCGACGGTTCAATCGTCTTGCACCGCATCTCTCCTTGATCTTGAATGCTCCTCCTGCGGTGCCTCTTACGTTCTCCAGTCAAGATCAGACTTTCTTGCTCTCGTCAAGTCGCCGCTCCCGCTGTGGACCTGCAGTGTTTGCAAACAACAGGCATTGGAGAAGGCTGCAAGCGCCAAGCAGCAACGGGAAGAATCGACAAGGGAGTTGATCGCATCGAACATTGCCGCCATTCGCGACGAAGGTGCTCAGTTTGAACAGTTGAGCTTCACTGACGCGATCTACCTCCTATCGGTTGTACGTGCAGGAGGATCGGAAGATCTCAGCCACATCAGTCCACTCGGCGAGTACCCGTTGGCGCTCACGCCTTCACTTGATTGGGACAAGGAGATTCTAACTCGTCTTGAAAAGCACCAATTGATACATGTTCATCCGGATTCGCCGCCAGGGACAATTCTGCCCGGGGACGACGAGCACTCCTGGCGATACTATCCAACGATGGTCTCCTACGTTGTTCCATCGCCCAATCGGGGGCCAAGTACTCCGCGTTTTGTTGAAGCCTTGAGCGCGGTGCTCGCTGGCGGCAATTGGCCAGTACTCTGGAGAGCCGACGCCCGTCTGCTGCACCGGAGGCTTGCCATTGAAGAGGTCTTGGAATTCTTGAGGTGTGAGCTTGCCGCTTACGACATGGCGTTGCATCCAGGCGAAAAGACGATGTTGGTTGTGCGTGAGCTACTATCGCACTACTCAATTGGTCAAAGCTTCTGCTTTATCTGGCGCGCAGCGAGAGATGCAGCGGCGTATCGAGAAAAGAATGGGATTTCTCGCCAACAGGCCGCTAACGGAATCCCTGGTTCAATTCAGAGAAGCATCGAACGGGCTATTGCGAACGGCTGGACCATAAGCCATTTCCGACGACATAGGGACGCTCAGGAGACCGCGCTTGCTCAGATTCTCTTCACGAAAGTATTGAAGCTGGCGAATGGCGGCCTCGAAACAATTCCGCCCGCCGACTAGGACGCGCGCAAACATCGTACTCGGCAATTCCCGACCGGGGTTTCGAGGGCCTATCGCTGGTGTTCCGATTCGTCGATCGAAGGCGGAAGGATTCCGAGCACTTCGGAATCAGCACCGCAACGAATGAGCTTCGAGCGCTCGTCATCATCGCCAGAACGCTCGTGCCATTCGAAGGCACGCCTCGGCAAGAGGGCTGGCCATCTGGTCAAGAACCCACATCGTCCCTCTGCGGAAGGTAAGGCCGAGACATTTCCCCGGGCCAAGCTCCGGAGCTCCAAACTCGCACCGGCAAATATCCCGCTCGATTCGGGCCGGCGATAGATACCTCGACGATGGAAACTCGCCCGGGCGGCCGCGCAATGATGAGGGGCCCTACCATTTCGTAATCCGTCACGGGTGGGACGAGGTGCCTCCGACCCGCTGTAAGTAGGGGCGGCGCTTGTTCGAGAGGCCAAGTTGCGTAGTATTAGCCTATGCGTGAGACCGTTTTCTAGGCGCCAATGGAGTTCTGTCATTACTTGTCCCGTTGCGACCAGGGGCACGCCCCGGTACTCAAGACAAATGCCTAGGACGATCCTCCTGTGACAAAGAAGTCCAACTCGACGGCAGTACGGCCGAAGCCCGGCACAATTCCAAAGGGTCTCGACGGCATCGTTTTGACGGCCAGGTTTCAGCGATCTGACGTCGATTTTCTGGGATTTGCCAAAGCGGTGAAAGCCGCCACTCCCCTCGTCCAATTCCGCGAGAACGACCTCATCCGCACGGTTGCAATCGGAGGGTCAGCGTTGCGCGGTAGTCACGTTCACCTCTCGTTACTTCGAGATAAATCTGGACGTAAGACCAGTTGGGAATTGGAATATGAAGTCCTTGGATCGAAGCACGGGAATTTGCCAGATAGGCGATTGACGTGCAACAAACTGACGGAACTCATTCTGCGATACATTCCAGCCGCCGAGAATCCGCAACCGATGCTGCTGAGTGTAGGATTCAATTTGTCGCTCAAGGAGTGGAAGCCTACCATTCGGTTGCCGTTTTCTTCTGCTGGTATCGCTGATGGTGTCGCTGGCTTGCCTCAAATAGCGGGCATCGAGTTTGCCTTTCCGGATAGTCCCGCGACCGACACAAGTATGCGACGCTGTATGATCAGCACATATGACGGCATTGAGCGACTGCTTGTGCGCCTGCTCGCGACCCATAGTGCTAGTTTCAAATCGGTAACGCCACAGAGCTTGGTGGATGTATGCGTTCAGCTCCTAGCATCATTTGCCATCGAGCGTCAACAGCAGGCAGCGACATGACAACCGCGATAGCACCGAAGCGCCGCACAAAACTGGTCGCTGTTTCAAACGCTCAAAGCTCGCGGCCGGTTTGGCACGATAGCGACGTCTTGGACGCGTTCACCTCAAAGTGGGTGTGCTCACCGGAGCGGCGCTTTGATTCGTCGGAGTTTACAGTGTTTCCGGAAAAGCGGGCCGCACTTGGATGTTGGGGCATGTATCTGGGAAAGGCTGAGGCCTTCAGTGTCGATTTCGCGGCCGACTTTCATGTTGTTCAGCCGACGACTCTCCTGGCGACAGTGGTTCAGCAGTTTGTCGCCAGGGCGTGGATTGGCGCTGCCGTTGACGGTCGGTTCGAGCAGCTGCAGGACCAGATAACGCAGCTTGCGAATTCACAGTTGGCGATTCGCCAGGAGGCAGAACGCCGCGCCAAGCAATCCCAGGTCGTCGCCCGCCTCGGCGAACACTTGACCATGATAAAGGATCTATGCTGTCAGGCATTCGGGGGCCTTGCGCCGCAGGTGCGACTCGAACCACTAACCGATCCATTCGCTGACTTCCTGGTGAAAGTCATCCTCGACTTGTCGGAACATGATTCCGATCAAACGACGAACGCACGTGCGAACGGTGCCCGCGAACAATTCTACCGGCTGCTGATTCGGGCCCTCCCGCAAGATATATTTGACGGGACCGATTTCGTGCTACAATTCTAGCGCTCGTGGACACACAAGAATTCTTCTCCTTGGCGGATTGGCTCCAGACGGCGTCTGGTGCAACGGCTGAAGCCCGAGAGCGGAGCGCGATTTCCCGATATTACTACTCTGCATTCTTGGAAACGCGCGACCAACTCAAGACAAAGCGCGGATTTTCGTTTCCTCCGAATAAGGCGCATGATGCAGTTGTTAAAGCGCTCCAATATGCCCCCGGAGATGCGGAAGACTTGCGAGCTGCCGGCCGAATTCTTCGTGATCTAAAAAAGCTTCGCGAAATAGCAGATTATGACCTCGCGTCAGCAAGTTCGCCGGGGAATATCAGCGAGGCTCGGCGGATCGCTAATACCGTTCGAGCGTTAGTCGGTACTGACGACTTGAGGAGGTGTTTTGACGAAAAGAATCCGTAGACAAGATGTGTCCATCGATACACCTGTTTCTCTCCCATGCTTGATCGGCGCTTACGTCAGAGCACCCGCGAGTGCTGTGCACTCCGCTAGATGATTGGGAAGGGTTCTTAGCCCCACCATGAGTCACACACCCGCAGAATGAGTCGAACTGCTCAACTCCACACTGGCCAAGTTGTCTTGTTGCTGAAGATTTGGTTGGTGTCTGGACCTCATCACGATACATCTGACCGAGATCTGACCCCACAGCCTCACCACCCCCCTCAGCCGCCCACCACGCGATCCTACATTCCGCCTTCCACCAACCGGCGCACCCAATGCGCACCACCCGCTGGAGCATCCCGTTCTTCGCGCTGACATTGATCGGGCTTGGAATCATCGGCCTCGGCACCCGCGACTTCACCACGACGTGGGCTGGTGTCCCCGACTGGTTGCCGGCGCGCACTCTCCTCGCCATTGCCACCGCGATCATCACTCTCGCGTGCGGCACCGTCATCCTTGCATCCCGCACCCGGGCGCGCGCATCGCGCCTGTTTCTCCTCGCTTTGGTCCTCTGGTTCCTCCTCTTTCGCCTGCCATACATCGTCATCTCGCCGCTCGATCGCGGCGCGTGGTGGGAAGTCGGCGACAGTGCCGTGATGATTGCAGCGGCATGGATCATCTACATTCACTTCGCCGATCAGCGCACCAAACGACTCCCGCTCTTCCGCATCGATTACACCGGACAACGGATCGCCGCCGCGATCTACGGCGCCGGACTGATCCTCTTCGGCATCGCGCACTTCACCTTCCTCGCACGGACCATCGAATTCATCCCGTCGTGGATGCCATTCCACGACGCCTGGGCATACATCACCGGCCTCACCTTCATCGCCGCAGGGATCGCACTCATCGTCAACGTCTGCGCGCCGCTCGCCGCCGACCTCTCCGTGCTGCAACTCCTCCTCTTCACCATCATCGTCTGGATTCCGATCCTCGCCAGCGGCCACGCCGCGTCATCCGACTGGACCGAATTCATCTCGTCATGGACGCTGACCGCCGCCGGGTGGGTCGTCGCGACCTCATTTCGACCGTCCGCGTCAGGGCTAACGCCTGATCCCGCATGACGTTTCCAGCCGAAACTCCTATTCCCCTCGCCCGTACGTCCCCGCGCCGCCCACCAGCGGCGGGACTCGATCGGGAGTGATCAGCAATGGGTCGGTGGTTGAAGATCGCACGCGGAATGCTCGGAACAGGGCTGACCTTCGCCATCGGGGTCGGTGCGCTCAGCGGCCTTGTCGCCGGCGTTGCCTGGCTCGCGGGCGCGCTCTCCCGGCATGGTTTCGTGTCGTTCGTCGCTCACCTCACCTTCGCGTCATTTCTGCTGGGCGTCGCCTTCTCCGGCGTGCTGGCGCTGATCGCGCGCGGACGTGACCTCAGTCGCGTCTCCTATCGCCTCGTCAGCGGCCTCGGCGCGGGCGCCGGTCTGGTGTATTTCGCCCTGATTTCGACCAACGGGATCGGGGTCTGGTCCGTCGCCGACGCCATCGGGAATTTCCTCCTGCTGATCGTGATGGGCGCAGGCGGGGCAGCGGCGACCCTCTTCGTCGCACGACGCGCCACTGCGGCGCTCTCCTCGGGCGATGAGCCGTCGCAACTTGGCGAGGGTGAGATCCGGTTCGACCCATCCACCAGCGCTGCATCCGAGGTGCAGCGCCGCCGGCGTTAGCGGCCGAGCGAATCGCGCTGATCCACGGTAGCATTATCACCGATGCCGGAAACTGCTGCGGGACCAGCCCAATCGATGATCTTCCCGACGACGATCGCGACGCCGCGGGCGCTCCTCCGCGCCTGGTGTTCCGACGACGCGCCGCGCCTGCGCCAGACGATCGACGCCAACCTCGACTATCTCCTCCCATGGATTCCGTGGGCGCGGGATGAACCGACGACGGTCGAGCAGCTTCGCGCGCGCCTCGACGGTTACGCGACCGGTTTCGTGAACGGGAGCAGCTGGATCTACGGAATCTTCTCGCTCGATGAATCGTCGATTCTTGGCGGCATCGGGCTCTATCCGCGCATCGGACCTGGCGGAGTCGAGATCGGGTACTGGATCGATCGCGGCCACGCCGGCAAGGGGCTGGCGACTGAACTCGCGCGCATCCTCGTGGATCTCGCAATGACTCGTGACGAGATCACGCATGTCGAGCTGCATTGCGATCCGCTCAATCTGCCGAGCGCTGCGATTGCCCGCCGCCTCGGCTTCGAACTGATCGAGACGCGTCGTGACGTCGGGACCACGCCAAGCGGCGCGCCGCGCGACCTGATGATCTGGCGGCTGTTGCGGAGCGACTTCGAACGGTGATCGTGTTGCAGCAGCCATCATTTCCCCCATGACAACGGAGTCCCAGTGACAGCGGTGGAACCGGAGTTGGCTGAGCTTCACGCAGCGGCGATCGAATTTCTCGACGCGGCAGGCAACGCGGAATCGGTATGGGCGGTGCCGGTCGCGCCGGGGAAGTGGTCTCCATCGCAGCAGGTCGAGCATCTCGCCCGGACGCTCGATGGTGCGGCGAACGTCGTGGACGGCACGCCGTCGCCGTTCCCGAATCTGCCGGTGGTCGTTCGGCCGCTGCTGCGCATCTTCTTTTTCAATCGTACGGTCAAGCGCGGAGCATTCCCGAGGAGCCGGACATTCAAGGCGCTGAATCCGACGGAGGGCCCTCCGAATTCCGCAGCGGCGAAGGCTCGCCTCGACGCGGCGGTGCAGCGATTCGAGCAGGCGTGTCGCGGGCGTGCATCGAGCGGCGAGACGATTGCGACCTCGACATTCGGGACAATTCCGATCGCTTCGTATGCTAGGTTTCAGGCGATTCACATCCGTCATCACCGAAAGCAGTTGCCGGTAGCTGTTCGAGTGTGATTGTCGAATCATCTTCATCCGGTCGTCGCATTCGGCCGTGAGGTCATGGCACCATGTCAAAGGTTCGCGTACAAAGCTTCGCGGTTTCGCTCGACGGGTTCGGCGCCGGTCCCGATCAGTCGCTCGAGAACCCGCTCGGTGCTGGTGGGCCCGAGTTGATGGGATGGTTCTTCCCGACTCGCGTCTGGCAGCAGATGCACGGTGGCGACAGCGCCAGCGGTGAAACCGGCGTTGACAACGAAGTGGCCGAGAATGGTTTCCGCAACATCGGCGCGTGGATCATGGGCCGGAACATGTTCGGGCCGGTTCGCGGTCCCTGGCGCGACGATTCGTGGAAAGGGTGGTGGGGCGACGAACCGCCGTATCACACTCCCGTCTTTGTCCTCACGCACCATCGGCGCGAACCATTGAAGATGGCCGGCGGGACGACCTTCTACTTCGTCACCGACGGGATCCGTTCTGCGCTTGATCAGGCGAAGGATGCAGCCGGCGATCAGGATGTCCGGATCGGCGGCGGCGTGTCAACGATCCGTCAGTATCTCGAGGCGGGACTCATCGACGAGCTCCACCTCGCCGAACGACCTGTCCTGCTCGGGCGCGGCGAGTCACTGATGCAGGGACTCGATCTCCCGGCGCTCGGCTACGAATGCGCCGACAGTCGGTGCGGCGAGCGCGCCACTCACGTCACATTGCGCAAGCGCACGTGACCACTGACGCCCGGCCGAGATTCCGCTGATGGCGACGCAGGCCGATGTGCGACGGATCGCGCTCGCGCTTCCCGGCGCCGAGGAACTGCCCGACCGATTCGCGTTCGGTATTTCGAACAAGGGAAAGCTCAAGCCGTTCATCTGGGTCTGGCGCGAGCGGATCGACCCGAAGAAAGCACGGGTCCCACAGCCGAAGGTGCTGGGGCTGCGAACGGCGTCCCTCGACGACAAGGAATTCCTGCTCGCGCTCGACCAGAAGAAGTTCTTCACCGAACCGCACTACAACGGCTATCCCGCAGTGCTCGTCCGTCTCGACGAAGTCACCGTCAGTGAACTGCGGCCGCTGATTACCGAAGCGTGGCGCTGTCAGGCGCCGAAGGAATTGATCGACGTCGATCCGCCGCGCCGAGCGGCGCGCCGAACCACACCATCACGCCCGACCAGGAAACGTTCATGAGCAAGCGCAGCCCGAAGCAGCCGCCGCCGAAGACTACGGCGTCGAATCAGAAACCCTTCTACATCGCACTCGCCGTGATCGTGATCGGCGGCGGTGCCTTCATCTTCTCGCGGGTGCACGCTGCATCAGTCGTGTCGATTCCAGCGAATGTTGCCGTGACCACGGCGGATACCAGCGGCTTTCACGGATACTTCCTCGGATCGCCGACGGCGCCGGTCGAAGTCACGGAATACGGTGACCTGGAGTGTCCGGGGTGTGCCGGCTTCTCCCAGATCCAGTTTCCCTATGTCAAGACGCGGCTGATCAACACCGGAAAGATCCGGCTCCGGTACCGCGACTTTCCATGGGATCAATTGCATCGCCATCCTCGCGTCGCGGCGCATGCGCTGGCGTGCGCCAATGATCAGGGACACAACTGGGATGTGATCGAAAAGATGTTCGCCACGCAGGACAGCTGGGCGAGCCTCCCTGATCCGATGCCGGCTCTGGGCGATATCGTCAAGGGCGTGGGCGGCGACGTTGGCGTCTGGACGACGTGCATGAAATCGGCGAAGTACGCCGGCCGGATTCAGGCATCGCTCGAAGAGGGGACCGCGATCGGGGTGAAATCGACGCCGTCGTTCCTGATCGGCGGCCGGATCTATGAAGGGTTGGGAAGCGATCAGATGGAACACCTCGTCGATTCGCTGATCGCGGCGTCGAGTGCGGCCAATGCAGCGGGCGGCACGCACCGCCCTTGACTTTCTAGGACAGTCACGGCACGGTTCAACCTAGACTCTCTAGGACGGAACCGATGGCCGACCTGTCGCAGCAGATCCTCCGCGGTACTCTCGACCTCCTGATCCTCAAGGCGGTCAGCGCCGAGGCGGCCCACGGCTACGAGATCGCGCGGTGGGTCGAACGCGCCACCCGCGACGTCCTGCATCTCGAGGACGGATCGCTCTATCCGGCGCTCTACCGGCTGGAGGAGCGCGGCTACATCACCGCCGACTGGCGCCTCACCGATGACCGCCGCCGCGCCAAGTATTACACCATCACCGCCCCCGGGCGGCGCCGCTTGCGTGACGATACCGCGCGATGGACCACGTACGCCGGTGCGATCTTCGCCGCGCTGAAGGTGACCACGCCAATGCCGCGGAACGCCTGACCATGCCGCGCCGCGAACCGCTGTGGCGGCGATATCTCCGCTTCCTCGGCCCCGATCCGCGCGCCGACGTCGACGACGAACTGCGCTTTCATCTCGACGAACTCGAACGATCGTTCCGCGCCCAGGGAATGACGCCCACTGACGCGCGTCGTGCTGCACAAACCCAATTCGGCGACGTCGAGACCACTCGTCAGGTACTGCAGCTCCGTTCGTCGCGGCGCGTGCGACGGGCCGAGCGCGGCGAATGGTGGCGCGGCCTGGGAGACGACATCCGGATGGCGCTGCGGAAGCTGCGCCACCAGCCGCTCTTCGCGATCAGCGCGATCGCGATGCTTGCCGTGGGGATCGGCGCCAACACCGCGGTCTTCTCCGTCGTCGACGGCGTCCTCCTCCGGCCACTCGCGTACCGCGAACCGCAGCGGCTCTTCCTGGTTCGGGAAGTGATGCCGGACATCGGCGCGGCGTATCCCTCGTTTCCCGTCAACCTCTGGGGCTTCAGGGTCTGGCAGCAGAAGATGCAATCGTTCGAACAGGTCGCGATCGCGGAAGCGCGCGGCATGGTCCTGTCGGGCGAGGGAGACCCGGTCCTCCTCCACGGCGTCCAGTCGTCGTCCACGCTGTTCGCGACGCTCGGCGTGACGCCGCGGATCGGCCGGCTCTTCCGCGCCGACGAAGACGATCCCGGCCGCGATCACGAGGTGATTCTCACCGACAACACCTGGCGGACGCGATTCCACGCCGACCCGGGAATTCTCGACAGGCACATCGGCCTCGATGGCGAGTCGTACGCAATCGTCGGTGTGCTGCCGCCGTCGTTTCATTTCCCCCGTGGCGATCAGCTCGGACCGCTGACGCGCTTCGGCGATGTAGCGGAGTTCTTCACTCCGCTCGGAGTCGCGGCGAGCCCCCTCGGCGCACTCGGTGATTTCGACTATGCGGCAATCGCGCGGCTCAAGCCCGGCGTATCGCCCGACCGCGCCCGCGCCGAACTCAACGTGGTTCAGCAGCAGATCGCGCGCGACGCCGGCGGCGGGACCGTGCTGCGCGGTGCGCTCTGGCCACTCGATGATCAACTGGTGGGGTCGTCGCGAACCGGACTGCTGCTCCTGCTGGCGGGCGTCGGCGCCGTGCTGGTGCTGGTCTGCGTCAATCTCGCGAATCTGTTGCTGGCGCGAGTCCCCGGAAGGCTGCACGAAGCGGCGATCCGCGCAGCGCTCGGCGCGTCGCGGGGGAGACTGATGCGGCAACTGCTGGCCGAGAGTACGGTGATTGCGGTGCTGGGCGGCGCGCTGGGGATTGCGGCGGCGTCGCTCGGGCTGCACGCGCTGCTCGCCTTCGCGCCGTCATCGCTCCCGCGTCTCGACGAAATCGGGATCGACGGTCGCGTGCTGGCGTTCGCGGTCGCGATCTCCATCGGGACCGGGCTCCTCTTCGGCGCGCTTCCAGCGTGGAGAATCGGTGGTGCGGCAGCGGCGGCCCGTCTGCGGTCGAGCACCGCGCGCGCCGGCGAAAGCGGCACGATCCGGACGTGGCGCCATGCGCTCATCGGCTTCGAGGTCGCGGTGAGCACGGTGCTGCTGATCGTCGGCGGCCTTCTCACGATCTCGCTGCTGCAGGTTCTCGACGTCAACACCGGTTTTCGCGCCGACCATGTCCTCGCGGCCGACATGACGATCGCGCCGACGGCGCTTCCCTCGACCGCCGCACGGCAGCAATTCTACGACCGGGTGATCCGCGACGTGGGGAGTGTTCCGGGGGTCACGACGGTTGGATGGGTCAGTCGACTGCCGCTCACCGGCGAGCAATCGATCTCGCAAATCAGCATCCCGGGTGCACCGAAGGGCGAGCCGAGTCCGCTGGCGAATTACCGGATCGCCTCGCCGTCGTATTTCCACGTTCTCGGCGTTCCGCTCCAGTCGGGGCGGCTCTTCAGCGAGAGCGATCGCGGGCGGAACGTGATCCTGATCTCGGCGAATGTCGCCAGGCACTTCTGGCCCGGCGCCGATCCGATCGGCAGACGGCTGCGTACGGAATGGGGCCCGGAGACGGATCAGGAGGTGATCGGTGTCGTGGGCGACATGCGCAACGTGCAGCTCGACGGGCCGCCGACCCTGATGGTCTTCCTGCCGGAGTGGGCACCGCCGATGCAATGGGCGTCGAGTGCGGGTTCGCTGGTGGTGCGTACGTCGCTGCCGCCGCTCACGATCGCCGGCGAAGTGCGGCGCGTGGTGCACGATGCCGATCCGTCTGTCGCGCTCACGGCAGTGCGATCGATGGACGACGTCGTCAGCGGCTCAGTGGCAGGACGCCGATTCCAGGCGTCACTCGCGATCATCTTTGCGGCGAGCGCGCTGATCCTCGCCGCGCTGGGAATCTTCGGTGTGGTGGCGTACTCCGTCGAGCAGCGACGCCGTGAACTTGGCATCCGCATGGCCCTCGGCGCTCGACCTGCGGCGTTGCGATGGATGGTCGTGCGCGAGGGGATGACGCCGGTGGCGATCGGCATCGTCGCGGGCGTCGGCGCGTCGATCGTGGTCGGCCATTTCCTCGACGCGCTGCTCTTCGGCATCCACGCGCGCGATCCCCGGACGTTCGCCGGGGTTGCCGCGATCATCCTCGTCACCGCCGCGATCGCATGCTATCTCCCGGGCCTGCGGGCGACGCGCATCGATCCGGCGGTGGCCTGCCGCGGGGAGTGACGACGCTCAGGGCGCGAGGAAGACCAGTTCCCGCACCTCGCAGGTGCCATTCCACGTCGGCCAGTGCAGGTGATGCAGGTCCATGAACTGCCGCGCCGCCTCGAGGGCCGCTTCGCGCGATGGGACGTCGATGATGGCGTAGCCGCCGAGGATTTCCTTGGTCTCGGCGAAGGGGCCGTCGGTCACCGTGAGGACGCCGTTATTGAGCTTGAGGCGGGCGCCCTGGGAGCTCGGCCCGAGCCCGCCGGTCTGCACCAGCACGCCGGTGGCGAGCGACTCCTGGATGTACACCTGCATGGCGCCGGCCAGCGCCTCTGGTGGGTGGCCCTGGTCTTCGACGGAACTGACGATCGTCAGGAAGCGCATTGCTTGATTCCCCGGTATTGGTGAATGGGGCGGAGAGTCCGCCCGCCATTGGTGGTTCTGTGTTAACGTCGAACGAGGGGCGAAGAAATCGACAGGGCGCCAAACTCCCGGCCGCGGCGCCGTCCGGGACTATCATTATTGGGCTTCCCGCCTGCACGCAGAGACGCAGCCGCGATAGCACTGATCCTCGACCTGGGACCGCCGATGACGCCTTCAGGCGACGCGAAGACGCAACTCGACACCTTCATCGGCAAGTTCAACGATAGCGACGGAAAGCGGATCAAGGCGGTCCGTCAGGCGATGCGGAAGCGGCTCCCCGCGGCGCACGAACTGGTCTACGACAACTACAACTTCTTCGTGATCGGCTACTCGCCAACGCTGCGGCCATCGGACGCGGTCGTCTCCATCGTGGCGCAGGCGGACAGCGTGAGCATCTGCTTCATTCATGGTGCGACACTCCCGGACCCCGACAAGATCCTCCTCGGCGGAGGGAAGCAGACGCGGTTCGTTCGCCTTGAGTCAGCACGGGATCTGGCGCGACCCGCGATCGAAACATTGATCGCGGCGGCGATGGCACGATCGAAGGTTGGTTTTCCCGCCAGCGGGCGCGGTACGCTGGTCATTCGCGCGGTGGCACCGAAGCAGCGGCCGCGCCGGCGGGTTGAGCGATGAGATTCGCAGCTCTGATCCTCGCATTCGCGCTACCCGCGGCGGTCGGGGCGCAGACAGCGCCGCAGTTCCAGCTCACCCGTGAAGTCACGATCGACGGCGTCAGCGAGAATCTCAGCCCGGTCACCTGGCTCGCCGTGAGCCCCAGGGGGACGATCGCCGTTGGGCAGCAGCAGGATCACCTGATCCGCTATTTCGATGCGATGGGAAAGTCGCTCGGCACGTTCGGGCGGGAGGGGGAAGGACCGGGCGAGTTCCGGCAACTGACGTTGTACGGTGCCGGATGGATCGGTGACACGATGTGGGTCACCGACAATGGGACGCGGCGATTCACGCTGATCGGCCCCGACCGGAAGTTGCTGCGCATCGTGCCGGCGATCGTTGCGATCAAGGCGATGGGCGATTCCGGAGGCGAGACCCAGATCCTCGGCCCGGAAGGGTTGTATCGCGACGGATCCCAGCTGGTCGTGGTGCTTGTCCCTTCGACTGCGGAGGCGCGGCCGCATTGGGCGCGTGATCCACAATATCTCGATTCGCGTCTGGGGCTGATCGCCGTCAAGGCGAACGGGGAGTTCGATCGTCTCGTGACCTTCGAGCCGCACGATGTCTGCGGAATGGTGCCGTTGCCAACGTACCAACTCTGCGGCCGTCCCAAGCTCGGGATCGATCCGACCGCCGAGCGCTTCGGGTGGGCAGCAATGTCGTATGCCAGTCCCGATTCGGGGACCTATCGGATCACCATGGTGGGCCGCGACGGAAAGACGATCTATTCACGCGCCTATCCGTTCGCAGCCCAGCCGATTCCGAAGCGGATCCGCGACTCGCTCGCTGAACTCGGCAGAAAGGGTCAGACACCGACTGTGAGGCCCGCGTACGCGCCGCGCTTCGGTCCGCCGACGATCTACCCGGCGGTCGAGAACGTGATCGTCGGCGCCGATGGCACGGCATGGGTTGGACTGCGCGCGACGCCGGCCGGAAAGGCGTGGGTGATGCTCTCTCCGCGCGGTGACGTGGTCGGTACGGCAATGGCACCCGCGAATGTGGTTTTCCAGGTGCTGGGACACGGC
Organism: Gemmatimonadales bacterium; assembly: GCA_036500345.1. Classification (NCBI taxonomy): domain Bacteria; kingdom Pseudomonadati; phylum Gemmatimonadota; class Gemmatimonadia; order Gemmatimonadales; species Gemmatimonadales bacterium. Next base: position 92,110 of record DASYCE010000025.1, read on the forward strand.
GTGGTCTGGGGGACGGAGAAGAACATGGATGACGTGGAGAGTGTGGTGCGATTCCGGGTGACGCGGCGGTGACCCGCACCTGGACCCGCCGGGAAGTTGTCGCCCAGCTGGCGCAGCTCGCCGCGGTCGCTGCGGTGCCGTTGCGCGGGTGGCGTTCCGTTGCGACCGAGCCGTTGAACGGGACGGTCGCCGACTACCGCGCCGGTCTCCTTCGTGGCGACTGGAGCGCTGCGGAGGTCACCAGTCACGCGCTCGAGCGGTGCAGCACCTTCGGCCAGCGCTTTCACGCGATCGACGCGCTCTCCGCGACGGCGCTGGCAGACGCTCGCGCGGCGGATGATCGTCGCCGCCGCGGCCACCTGCGCGGACCCCTCGACGGCGTGCCGGTCTTTGCCAAGGCGATCTACGACATGAAGGGGCTCCCCACCACCGGCTCGAACGCCGACTGGGCACGCCTCTTTCCCGACCCGGTATCGCGTGACGCACTCGAAGTCGAGCGACTGCGCGCCGCCGGTGCAATCGTCCTCGGCAAGACCGCAGCCGATGATTTTGCGTATCACGGCAACGGAACGTCGACGCACACCGGCCAGGTGCTGAACCCGCACGACCCGACCGGAACGCGCACACCCGGCGGCTCGAGCGCCGGTTCATCGGTGGCTGTCTCGGCCGGGATGGCGTTCGCCGCACTCGGCACCGATGACGGTGGATCGAACCGGATTCCGGCGCAGTTCGTCGGCGTCGTCGGCATGAAGCCGACGTTCGGGCTGGTGCCGCGGAGCGGCGTGATCCCGACCTGGCCATACCTCGACACCCACGGCCCGCTGGCGCGGAGCGCCGCCGATGCGGCGCTGCTGCTCGCCATCGTGGCGGGAGCCGACAAGTCCGATCCACTGGTGCGCACCGAGAAGATCGATCGCCGCACGTTCGAGGGATTGCGCGATGATGCGCTGCACGGCGTCCGCCTCGGCATTGTCGACGCGCACGTGCCCCGCGCCCAGATGACGGCGGAAGCGCTCATGATCTGGGATCGCGCGGTGAGCGATCTCCGCGCCGCTGGAGCGGTCGTCGATTCGTTTGATGCTGCGGTCACCACCGTGAACTATCGATCGATGTTCACCGCGACCGCGAAGCAGCGTGGCGACGTGGCACCCAATTCACGTTCGCCGGCACCGACCGCCAACGCGCTGTACCGCTACTTCGCACGGCGGAGCCACGATCCGCGCGACGCCGTGCGTCGCGGCTACGACGCGTACCGGTCGTACTACGACGTCCTCCCGGCGACCTTCGACGCCTGCATTCCGCTGCTGACGCAGCCGATGGCGCATGATCCGGCGGGGATGTCGTTCGCGCGTTCACGAGCGCAGGTGGTGGCCGCGTTGGCCGCGTCGATGCGCACTGCCGGCGTGTCGGCGATGGTGTATCCCACCATGCCGTTCAATGCGGTAAGGATCGTCGACCAGTGGCCCAACGTCCGGGTCGCACTCGGATACGGCAACTGGATGGGACTTCCGGAAATCTCGATTCCGGCGGGAATCGGCGCCGATGGAATGCCGGCGCTCAACCTCTCGATCGTCGGACTGCCGGGAGACGATGCGCGATTGCTTGCGCTGGCGCACGCATACGAGCAGCAATCACGACGCTTCGTGGGAACGTGGGAATCATGACGCCATCGATCGCGGGACTCGTCGGCGGCCTCGGCCCGGAATCGACGATCGACTACTACCGGCGCATCTTCGAATGCTGGCAGCGATTCGAGCCCGGGAGCGCGCCATCGATCGTGATCGATTCGCTCGACGTGCAGGTGGCGCTGCGGCTGGTGGAGAGCGACCGCGCCGCACTGACCGATTATCTCCTCGCGTCGCTGCAGCGCCTCGCTGGTGCCGGCGTCGATTTCGCCGCGCTCACCGCCAACACGCCGCATATCGTCTTTGACGAACTGGCGGCGCGCGCGCCGATCCCGCTGCTCAGCATCGTGGAGACGTGCGCCGACGAGGCGCGGCGACTCGCCCTCAAGCGGCCGGCGCTCCTCGGCACGCGCTTCACCATGGAGGGCGAGTTCTATCCCACGGTCTTCGCACGGCGCGGGATCACGGTGGTGCGGCCGAACGACGCCGAACGGGCGATGGTCCACGAACGCTATGTCGGCGAGCTCATTCCGGGGATCTTCAAGGATTCGACGCGGGCGGAGATCGTGGCGCTGATCGAGACAATGGCGAGCCGGGACAAGATCGACAGTGTGATCCTCGGTGGGACCGAACTGCCATTGCTGTTGCGCGACGCGACTGTCGCCGGTTTGCCGGCGCTCGACACGACGGCGTTGCACGTCGACGCGATTGTGGCGCGGTTGCGCGACAAGAGCGGATGAGACTCCGCGTCGAGAAGCCGGGCCAATTGATGAATCGGCAAAACGAAACGAGGGCGCGATCGATTGATCGCGCCCTCGTTGCGTCTGGTGAAGCGGCGTCGACTAGCGGCGCTTGCGGCGCAGTCCGGCTCCGGCGAGTCCGGCGAGACCCGTTGCCATCAGCGTCATCGTTGCCGGCTCCGGAGTCGCTTCCTCCGGGATGCCGATGTCATCGGCATCGATGCGGATGAGCTCGTCCTGATAGTCAACGTCCGAGCCGCCGCTGTGCCCGGTGTAGATGTCCTCGATACCGCCAATCCACGCGGTCCCTGACGGGCCCGTCGCCGAGGTCGCGCCGGTCGCGCCAAATCCGAAGAGCGCGAACTGGTTGTCATGGTTCGAATAGGCGTAGGTGCCATTGGTCATCAGGATGTAGAGCCCCCATGAATCAGCCATGGTCACGTCGCCGCTCGGGATCGTCGTATTGAGCGAGGTCTTGACGCCGGTCAGGATGTCGAAGTATCCCCAGTCCTGGTTCGCGCCGGCCACGTCGCCGCCGGGCGCTGAAGTCCCGGAGAGCAGCGAGAAGGTGTAGGTGCCGGCACCGAACGAATACGCCTGGAAGCCACCCGACCCGTTATTGAGATAGGTAGTTGGCGTCGTACCGGTGTACGGCAGCCATCCCGTCGGACGCTGATTGGCGCAGGCGTTGCCGCTGGTGCCGGCGACACCGGTCAGGATGTAGCCGACATTGCAGTGCGCGCCGTCGGCGGAAGTGTTGTCCCAGAATTGCTGCCCGCTACTGACGTTGTTCGGGGAGCCGACCGACGACCACGATTGGGCCTGGGCCGTGGCTGCACCGCCTGCGAGGGCGAGGGTCACAAGAGCTGACTGGAGCTTCATCAGTGGCGTGCTCTGGGTTGGGGACGCACCCAGTAGAAGCAAGCGGTGGGCCAGCGAATGGCACGTCCCAAGTCATTGCGGTACAGTAGGTTGGCGAATCAGCCGGGCAGGAATACTGAGGCGGCGTTGCAGCTGGGCCACGGGGAGTTGTCACAATCGCGACAGGCGACGTGGCGACCAACTGGCGCCGCACGAACCAACACTGACGGGAGCATCAGCATGACCACCTCACCCGATCCCCTCCGTTGCCCCGCATGCGCCAGCGATCAGATCGTCGCGGGCCAACTCATGTCGGGTGGAACCAGGGCGATAGGCTTCCTCCCCGAAGGCCTCAGTGCATGGGGTGCCGTGAAGAGTGCCTTCATAAGCGACGGGATCACGCTGCCGATCACTAGTCCCAAGGGCAGCACGGCGCACGGTTGTGCGGCCTGTGGCCACATCTGGTCGGCGATCGATCCTGCTGCACTGCGCAACCTGCTCCTCACGAGCGGGACCGAAGAAACCGTCAAGCGATTCACGGCTACTGGGTAGTAGTTCAGTTTGGGCCGTAACCAAGCGGGGTGGTAGGCCGATTGCCGTAATCGTCACCTACGCAGGAATTGCCGGGGCGACGCGCGAAGGGGTATTCTAGTGCTCCCTCACTCAGCGATGTCGCTTTGGCAAACAAAGGTAAGCCACGTCGTGATCCGACGTGGGGCCAGCAGAAGCCACCGTCAGCGGAAATCGTGCGCATCGCTGGCGGCGTTCGCCGATGGGAGGAAACGTGCAAGACGTTTCGATGGCTAATCGTCGGCCTTACCGTGCTCGGCGTAGCAATCTGCGTTTACAAGACCGCAACGGTAGTCGCCGGTACTACCACCTTGCTTGCAGTCGTCGTACATTTGTTTGCAAGCGTCGGCATTAGCAAGGGCCTCGCATGGTTGTTGGCGACGTTGGCAAGTGGTTACGGTGCCTCGCAACGGATGCTGAAAGGAAAAACGATCAAGCGACTGGAAGCACGGATCGTGCATTTGGAAACCAGGTGGGACAAGCGGAGAAGTTCAAGCCGCCTCACGAAGTCAGGCGACACTCACCCGGAGGACAAGTGATCACACCGGAAGGATTCGGGGTAGCGGTCACAACAGGCTTTACCTTGGTCGGGCTGGTGTTTGTGTATTACTACCTTCTCCGACAAGCTGAGATTGATCGCTTTCGCGACCAAGCCTTTCAGCTGCGCGACCAGTTGTTCGATCTCATCGTGGATGAAGCGATTCATACGGAGGATCCGGCCTATACCGTTCTGCGCCGCCGAATGAATGGGTTTATTCGATATGCCCACCGCCTCAGTATCCCCGCCGCAATCGGCTTTGCCGTCATCATCCCGGAGAAGATGATTCGCGACGACGAGTGGGGCATTCGGATGCGTGAATTGGCGACGGAAAACCCCGAGCTCCATCGGCGGCTGGTGAGCCTAAGCGACGAGATGAGCAACGCGGTCTTGGTCCACATTCTCCTAATGTCTCCGGCGCTGACCCTCTTTGGATGCCCGATCCTTCTCTGCGGGGTTATCGGTTGGTACTGCGTCGCGCGGGTGCGGAACACGTTGGAAGAGATGCGGCAGCGGATTCGGTATTTGGCGGAGAATGTCGGTACTCAAGGGTTGAGTACTGCCTAGTACCGGCCGTTGCTTCGCTGAGGCTTGGTTGCCTTCTTCGCGCCCTTCGGCTTCGCCGGGGGGCGCGTTTGCTTTTCGCCGGTCAGCCGGGCGAGCACGTCGGGAGCTGCGAGGTGAGGGTCTTGGTTCTGCGGACGCTTGGAACCTTGTCAAGCGGATCCGTCACGGCTCAAAGTGACCCCCCTACGGCGCGTCTCCGAACCACTGAAAACCCCGCCACACGACCCAGGAGCTCGCAGCATCGCTCACTCCTGGATCATGCGGTCCGGGGTCACGAATGCGGCTCCGGCGGCGCACTATTCACCGGCACCGGCAATGGAGCCGGGACAGGCACCGGCGGCGCAACCGGCGTGGGATCGGGCTCCGGCGTCGTTGCATCGTCGTGCCTGGTCAGCGCGATGATGATCCTGGCGCTGTTCCACGCCGCCAGCGATTCCGGATCGCTCCGGAAACGGGCCTTGTAGGTCCCGTCGAGGATTCGCGCGATCCTGGTGCATTCGTTCGTGATGAGCCCCAGCTCGGCACTTGCGCCGACATGATTGCCGGCATGGGTGTGCGCCGCGAGGGTGGTGCTGTCGAACTCCGCGACCGATGCACTGAACTGGTCGAGGAAGGTGTCTCCCACCCCGTACGACAGGAGCAGATCCTTGTTGGCGAGCGCCGCCGCCAGGAAGGTCTTCGCTGCCGTCGCGAATTCCTTGAGCGGGACACTCGCTTTCGGCATGACGAACTGCCCGGCGAGTTCGGGATGCTCCGGCGATGCGAGCTCCACCGTGACAGCCACATGCTCCAGCTGTTCGCGGATCCCCGCCGTGCGCAACTCCTGCCGGCGAGTGATCGCCGCCTGCTCCATCTCCCGCCCATTGTGTTGCTGCACCGCGAGCGCGTCGCCGCGCGCTACACGGTCGGCCAGACGCGACACCAGCCCGGTATGGCTGATGTCGTCCGCCGCGGGATGCGCCTGGGCGAAATCGAGCACCCGGGCTGCCATCGCCAGCTTCCTGCGTATGTCTGCTCTCATACATCCTCCTGCGTGTGACGCGGCTGCATTGGGAGCCGAGCCAGTGAACTGCAAGTGAGTACGGAGATCGGCAGGCACCCCAGCGGCCGGCCGACGCCAGCTGGTGGGCAGGGTTCGTGCCGCAACGAAAAATCATTATTCATTCGTGTGAGAGCCGCATGGACACTGGGGTTGCGGCCAATATGCCGGTTTTCTGCCTTCGGAAATCCAGCGATTTCGACCGTCGAAAAGTGTCCGGTTTTTAGGACATGTTGTCGTGATTCGGAGCAACTTTCGTCAACCACTGCTATTTGTGCGCTCGTCGAATTCGAATTGCGGTCCGGAATGCTTTCGGTCGCATACGCATCATGCTGACCAGCAACCAACTGATGCCGCCGACACGAAGTCGAACCGGCCGAATCCAAAACCAGTGCCACCGGGTTGAGAATCGGGTCGGCCGATTTGAAAAGGGGCACCCCCGATTTGAAAGCAGGCTCGACCGGATTGAGAATGGGTGCCGGCGTTTGTGAAGCGAGTCGTGCCGTCCGGCACGGCAGACGGGCGATTGCAAAGCATCGGGCGCCGTGACGATTGCAGGTCCGGATTCCCCTTCCGGGGACCCGGTCGTCGCCGAGCGTAGTGCTTCCGGAGGCGAAAGGCCTGGAATCGGATCTGGCGTGACTGTCGACGGCGCGAGTGACAATCTGTCCGGCAGGTCGGTGACAGCGAACGGATGCGAATGATCGGCTGGCTCGCGCTTCCCCGACGGATTTGAAATCGGTCAGGGAAGCGTTTTCCGCTCCGGCACAGTTGCTTGACGGCGCAGGGTCCCCGCCAACGGCCGAAAGGCTTCAGCCGATGGCCGAACGGTGCGCAACGAGTTCAGGGTGGCATCGATCGCGGCATCGGATGACTGCCGTGAATATCGAGTCGGGTGATCCGGCGGCGCTGCGATTTCCTTCTAGCTCGAACGGCATTCAGGCGGTTGAGAACGGCATTCCCCCGGCGCCACCGATGAAGTCGATAGTTGAGAACGCCTCCCTTCCGGTGCGACATTCATCTTCTTCTCCAACCCAGATCCCAGGGAGCCGCGCGATGAACACTCGCCGTCAATTCCTGATCCAGACCCCGCTGGCGCTTCTCACCGTCGCGGTGGGATGCCGCCAGGATGGCGGCTCCACAGCTCAGCAACCGTCGAGCGCGAGCGGTGGCACGCCGGCTCCCGGCGCCCCGCCGACCTTCGGCACCGGCGCCGGGTCGGGGCCACCGGTCAACGCGGCGACATTTGCCGAAGCGGAAAAACTCCCGCAGGTCACCCTCACGCCGGCACAGCAGGCGCAGGCAGCGGACTCCTGGCGCCAGTCGATGGCGCCGTACCTCGAGCGGCGAACCGGCCCGCGGAAACTCGCGATCGCGCCGACCGATGCACCCGCAACACTCTGGAATCCGATGCTGCCGGGTGTCGCTCCTGGCCCATCGAAGGACCACTTCGTCCGCAGCGCGGCGACGAGGGCGCCGTTGCCATCCACTGACGACGCCATCGCCTTCGCGCCGGTGTGGCAGCTGTCGAAGTGGATCGAATCGAAGCAACTCACGTCGACGCGACTGACGCAGATCTATCTCTCGCGCATCGATCGCCTCAACCCGAAGGTCAACGCGATCATCACCCTGACGCGCGATCAGGCACTTGCACGCGCGGCGCAGGCAGACGCCGAAATCAAGGCGGGGAAGTATCGCGGCCCGCTGCACGGCATCCCGTATGGCGTGAAGGACCTTCTCGACACCGCCGGCATCGCGACGACCTACGGCGCGGAGCCGTTCAAGAACCGGATTCCGACAGCGAACTCCGCCGTGGTGCAGCGTCTCGACGACGCCGGCGCGGTCCTCCTCGCCAAGCTGTCACTCGGCGCGCTGGCGCTCAACGACATCTGGTTCGGCGGGCAGACGATGAATCCGTGGCTCCTGGAAGAAGGTGCATCGGGATCGAGTGCCGGTCCGGGTGCTTCGACCGCCGCCGGTCTCGTCGGATTCGCGATCGGCAGCGAAACCGATGGGAGCATCGTGAGTCCATCGATGCGCTGCGGCGTGACCGGCTTTCGCCCGACCTTCGGACGGGTGGCGCGAAGCGGCGCGATGACGCTCTGCTGGTCGCTCGACAAGCTCGGCCCCATGACGCGCGCGGTCGAAGACACGATGCTGGTGCTCCGCGCCATCAGCGGACCTGATGCCGGCGATCCGTCGAGCGTTCCCAGCCATCTCGATTTCGACGCCACCGCGAGCGTGAAGGGGCTCAAGGTCGGATACATCGCATCGTGGATGAAGGAAGCGCCCGCGACCGACGTCGATCGCGCCGCACTCGACACGATCAGGTCGGTCGGAATGATCCCGACGGAAGTGACCCTCCCCGACTGGCCGTACGATTCGATGATGCCGATCCTCTTCGCCGAAGGCGCGGCATCGTTCGAGGAGCTCACGCTGACCAACCAGATGGACACGCTGCGGATGCAGGTCAAGGATGCGTGGCCGAATCTCTTCCGTCAGGCACGCTTCCTCTCCGCGGTCGACATGGTGCAGGCCGACCGGATGCGCCGGAAGGTCGCGCTGGAAATGGCCCGCATCTTCGCATCGGTCGACTTGCTGATCGTGCCGTCGCTTCGCGATGAACAGCTGACGATCACCAACTTCACCGGGCATCCGTCGCTCACCATGCGCGCCGGGTTCGTACAGGTCGCCGAAGCGCGCAGTGACTGGGCGCCCGACCCGGCGCATCCGCTGCCGAAGTTCTCGCCGCCGAGACGGGTACCGCACGGAATCACCCTGCTGGGACGCCTCTTCGAGGATGGCCGGGTGGCGCAGGCGGGGCTGGCGCTCGAGCGGGCATTCGGCGTCGTGGGCGAGCATCCGCCGGGGTTCTGATGCGGATCATGTGGGGCCGGGCGGCGCCGGATCGTCGTCCGACGTGATGACACCCGGACCGATCAGCGGCAGCGAACTGTTCGAGCTCGACGACGCAACGATCGAGCGGCTGGAACTCACCGCGAACGCGATGCGTGAGTCGATCATCTCCATGCTCCTCGCCGCCGGAAGCGGACACACCGCCGGCCCCCTCGGCATGGCCGACATCTTTGCCTACCTCTTCATGCATGCGCTGCGGCACCAGCCCTCGAATCCGGCGTGGCCGGAGCGCGACCGCCTGGTCCTTTCCAACGGACACATCTGTCCCGTGCTGTACGCTGCGATGGCGCACTCCGGATACTTCCCTATCGAGGAATTGCAGACGCTGCGCAAGTTCGGCTCACGGCTGCAGGGCCATCCACATCGCGAGCGACTGCCGGGACTCGAAACGAGCTCCGGTCCGCTCGGCTCGGGTCTGTCGCAGGCGGTGGGGATGGCGATCGCCGACCGGATCGACTCGCCGTCGAGTGATCGCACCATCTACTGCCTCCTCTCCGACGGCGAGCACGACGAGGGGGCGACGTGGGAAGCGGGGATGCTCGGCGGCAAGGAGAAGCTGCGCAACCTGATCGCGATCATCGACCGCAACAACATCCAGATCGACGGCTTCACCGAGCAGGTGATGCCGCTCGAACCGATCGCCGACAAGTGGCGCGCGTGGAACTGGCATGTGATCGAAATCGACGGGCACAACTTCCGTGCGATCGACGGCGCGATCCGCGAAGCGAAGGCGATCTACGAACATCCGACGATGATCGTGGCGCACACCATTCCGGGGAAGGGCGTCCGCGAATTCGAGCGCAAGTACGAATGGCACGGAAAGCCGCCCGACGCGAAGCAGGGGAAGATGGCGCTCGACGAACTTCGCACGCTCGACGGGAGAATCCGCGCCGAGCACGAGGGGTCGCGATGATCGTTCCGGACCAGCACTTCGACGCGCGGATCTTCGAGAAGGACGTCGCGATGGCGGCGATTCGCAGCGGGTTCGGTGATGGCCTCGTGCTCGCGGGTGAGCGCGATCCCAACGTGGTGGGTCTCTGCGCCGACCTCACCGACTCGACGCACATGCTGCCATTCAAGGAAAAGTATCCCGATCGGTTCATCGAGGTCGGCGTCGCCGAGCAGAATCTTGCCGGTGTGGGAAGCGGCATGGCGGCGATGGGGAAAGTTCCGTTCATCACGTCGTACGCGATGTTCTCGCCGGGACGGAACTGGGAGCAGATCCGGACGACGATCTGCTACAACGACCAGCCGGTGAAGATCGCGGGATCGCACGCCGGGATTTCGGTGGGACCCGATGGCGGCACCCACCAGGCGATCGAGGATATCGCGATCACGCGCGTCATTCCGCGGATGATCGTGCTCTCGCCGTGCGACGCGATCGAGGCGCGCAAGGCGACGATCGCCGCGGCGAGCACCGGGACGCCGGTCTACCTGCGGCTGGCGCGTGAGAAGACTCCGGTGATGACCACGGACGATTCTCCGTTCGAAATCGGCAAGGCGCAGTGTGTCTGGGACACGAGCCTCGGCCAGCCGGCGCTCGAGCCGCAGGTGACGCTGATCGCCACCGGCGCGCTGCTGCACCAGGCGCTTGTCGCCGCGCGGGAGGTTGCCGCCGACGGGATCGGATCGATCGTGATCAACCTCTCGACGATCAAGCCGATCGACGAAGCGGGGATTCTGGCGGCGGTACGGCGCGCGCCGCGGGTTGTCACGGTGGAGGAACATCAGGTCGCCGGCGGGATGGGGTCCGCGGTCGCCGAGCTGCTGGTGCAACGGATGCCGGTACCGCAGCGATTCATCGGCGTGGGGGACGACTTCGGGCAATCGGGAACGCCTGAGGAGCTGATCGCGCACTACGGGATGGACACGCCGCACATCGTGGCGGCGATCCGTGACGTGGTGCATGTTTAGCGATCCCGTTCCGATGAGGCGACCTGATGCGATCGTTCCGCGCCACGACGATGGTAGTGGTCCTTGCGGCGGCCGGTGGGCTGCGTGCAATGGAAGGACAAGGGGCGACCCGCGCCCATGCCGGCAGCAACCGGACATCGGCCGCGATCACCGCCGCCGACCTGCGGACGCGCCTCTTCCTCATCGCCGATGATTCGATGGCGGGCCGCGAAACCGGCTCGATCGGCGACTTCACCGCCGCCAACTACATCGCATCGGAATTCAAGCGACTCGGGATGATCCCGAAGGGCGAGGACGGCGACTGGTTCCAGACCGTCCCGTTCTGGATTCCCGCGCCCGAGTCGCGATCGCTCTCGATCGACGGCGGCGGGACGATCGCTTTCGGCCGTGATTACGTGGAGGTCGTCCTGGGGCGGCCGGCCGCGGCTGGCCCCGGGCCGTTCGATGTGGTCTACGGCGGCTCCGTCTACGACTCGGCGGCGTGGATCGACGCGGCGCATGCGGCGGGGAAGCTGGTGGTACTCGACATCGGCGCGACGAACGGCGACGCTCCGGTCCAGCTCAATCCCATTGCCACATCACGGCATTTCGCCGGCGCTGCCGGCATTGCCCTGGCCCGGCCCGATCTGACGCCGGATGCCACAGCCAACTTCATGCGCTACACGCCGAGGCCCGACACGACGCGCTTCGCGGGACGCCCGGCGATGATCTTGATGACGATGCACGCAGCCGATCTCCTTCTCGGAACAGCGGCCGGCGCGCGGCATGTCGGCGACGCCGGCCGTCGCGTCACGGGATCGATCTCGCTGCACTACGTGCCGGTGGCGTACCCGGCGCGAAATGTCATCGGCGTGGTCGAGGGAAGTGATCCGAAGCTTCGCGGCGAGTATGTCTCGCTCACCGCGCACAACGATCATGTCGGGATCTGCATGTCGGCGGTCGATCACGACTCGATGCGCGCGTTCCTGCATGTGCTGCGACCGATGGGCGCCGACACCAGGAACTGGAACGAAACACCCGAGGCCGACGCGACGATTCACGCGATGATCGACTCGATGCGCCGGCTTCACCCGCCGCGTGCGGACTCGATCTGCAACGGCGCCGACGACGACGGATCGGGGACGGCGGCGATTCTCGAACTCGCCGAGTCGTTCGCATCGCTCCCGATGGCGCAGCGGCCGCGGCGATCGATCCTCTTCGTCTCACATGTGGCGGAAGAGCGCGGCCTCGTCGGCTCGGCGTGGTTCACCGATCACGCCACGGTTCCGGTCGATTCGATCGTGGCCGAGATCGACGAGGACATGGTCGGGCGCGGGACAGCGTGGGACCTTCCGAAGGGAGGTCCGACCTATCTCGAGGTCGTCGGCGCGCGCCGCCTCTCCAACGAGTTCGGTGACCTCCTCGAAGCAGCCAACCGGAAGCAGCGCGTGCCGTTCGTCTTCAACTACGAGTTCGACGCGCCGCATCATCCATTGCAGTACTACTGTCGTGCCGACCATTACAGCTACGCGCGCTACGGCATCCCGAGTGTGGCGTTCTCGCGTGGCGAGCACCTCGACTATCACCAGGTGACCGACGAGCCGCAGTACATCGACTACGACGACATGCTCCGCGTGGTGCAGATGGTGCACGATGCGGCACTTGGCATCGGCAATCTCGATCATGCGCCGCGGCTCGACCAGCCGAAGGGCGATCCACACGCCCGGTGTGTGCAGTGAGCACGTTGCGACCGTGGTGATGGGGGCTTCGCTCACCGCCGACGGATGCCGGTTTCGCGTGTGGGCGCCCAACGCATCGCGGGTGGCGGTGATGGGAAGCTTCAATGCCTGGCGCGACGACGAGTACCAGTTGGTGCGGCAGGACGGTGACATCTGGGAGACGGAGGTTGCCGGTGTCCGGGCCGGCGACGAGTACCTCTACGTGATCGACAATCGCGGCGGCGATGAATGGAATCCCGGGCAGCGAGGGCTTCGCCGGGTCGATCCGTGGGCGCGGGCGACGCGCGGCTCGGGGGGCAACGCCGTGGTGGTCGATGTTGACCGGGAGCTGGCGGAGTCCGGCTTGCGCGATGATCGATTCGTCACGCCGGAGGCGTCCGACTGGGTGATCTACCAGGTACACGTCGGGTCGTTCGTCGGCGGCGGCGACCTGGTGGACACCGGTCCGACGGCGACCGGGACGTTCGCGCAGTTCGAACAGAAGCTGGGCTACGTGCGGTCGCTGGGGTTTAACGCCATCGCGCTGCTGCCGATCCACGAAAATCCCGGTGACGGCAACGAGGGGTACGGGCCGTCGCACCTGTTCGCGCCGGAATCGTCGTACGGATCGCCGGCCCAGTTGCGGCACCTGGTGCGCGCGGCGCATGACACCGGACTTGCGGTGGTGTTCGACGTCGTCTGGAATCACATGAGCGACTTCGATAACCGGCTCTGGGAGTTCGACGGAATGACCAGGGACGGCGGCATCTTCTTCGAAGTGGCCGGGCGCACGCCGTGGGGACCGCGGCTGGCATTCTGGAAGCGCGAAGTGCGCGACCTGATCGTGGCCAATGCGCAGATGTGCTTCGACGAGTATCACGTGGACGGGCTGCGAGTCGACGCCGCCGACGAGCTGTCGGCATCATTGCTGATCGACGTGTTGCGGGCGGTGCGCGGCGGCCCCGATGGCCGGTCCAGCTTGATGATCGCCGAATGGACTGGAGGGGATGTCGGCGGATCGCGGCGGCTGATCAACGAGATCGGCTTCGACCGTCTCTGGGCGCTCGGCGATCCTTCCATCTTCCTCTCGGCCGTGAATGATGACCGCGTGCCCGACGCCACCGAGCGCACCGACCGGCTGGTCGACTTGATCACGCTGCCGGCTGGTGGGGCCCGGATCCGATACCTCCTCGGCTCACATGACACGGGGCATGACAACGACAGCGGCCGGCGGACAGGGTTCCGTCACTTTGTCGAGCTGGCCGGGGGGCGCGACAACTGGCACGCTCGCGCCAAGGCGAGAATCGGCTGGGTGCTCTGCACCGCGCTCCCCGGCACGCCGATGTGCTTCATGGGCGCGGAATGCCTGCAGCCGGGGTACTGGCACCCGCGTTCCGACGACAATCCGGCACACGGCGATCATCGATTCAACTGGCAGCGATGCGGCGATGCCTTCGGCGGGGAGATGCGGGCGCTCGTCGGCACAGCCAACCGGGTGCGCTGGGATCACCCAGCGCTGCGTTCGGGGTCGCTCGACATCGTACATGTCGATGGCGCCAACGGCGTGGTTGCGTTCCGTCGAGACGCTGGCGGTGACGCCGTGCTGGTGGTGATCAACGTGAGCGATAACTCATGGCCCGTCGGCGGCTATGCCCTCCCGGTGCCCGGAGACGATCGCTCCTGGCGGAAGGTCCTCGATTCACAGGATCGAGCGTTTGGCGGCGACGAATCGGCGAGTGACGAACATCCGGCATCGATCGGCGGGACGCTCCATCTCGGCGTGGGGCGCTGGTCGGTGATGATACTCCGCGGGTGAGCCATGTCGCGAGCGCCTCGGGCTGTGTCTGGGCGGCGTGGGGTCGACGTCGTTCGGGGTGACGTCCACCCGATCATGGAGCGAAACCGTGACCGACCCGACTGATTCACGACGCAAGCCGCGGCCGCCGGAATTCACCGAATTGAAGGATGGGAAGCCGTTGCCGAAGGAGCTGACCGGCCGCGCCAGCGAGACGACCGATGGCCTTCCGGAACTCTTTGCTGATGATGACGCCGAGCATTTTGCCGATGGCTTTCACGGCGGGAGCAACGGAGATCCCGATTCCGACGTCGACGACGAGGAGCCGAAGGTTCCGGACAACGATGGTGACGTGACTGCCGACTAATGCACCCAGGTCGGTGTGGCGAGATCGATGCGCCACACCGGCCCGCTGTACATCGGACCCTCGAACCTGAGAAATGCCGGCGCGCCGCTCGTGGCAATCCAGATGTGGCTGTCCGGTGGAATCTTCCCCAGCAATTTCGCCAGCACGCCGGTGATGCCACCCACTTTCGGCTTGAGGGTGTAGTGCGCCGTCGACTCGAGCGACGCGGACTTCACGCGTGCCGGCTCCGACGGAATGAATTCGAGACCGATGACGCGCGGCTTGGGCAGGAACGCGACCACGTGCACGTCGCGCGTTTCATCGGGGCGCAGGTTCTTGGCGATCATCAGCGGGAGGCCGTTCGCCACGTCACCGGGAAGATCCAGTGATCCGGTGTAGTTGCTGACCTTGCCGTCGTCGTGCGAGGTCGCGCGGACCTGGTACCGCCCCGACCTCCAGATCGTCGCATCGAGGTCGCGGTCGAACGCGGCGCCACGCTGGATCAGGTGGTAGCGCTGCATCGCCAACCCGTGGTCCTGCGAATAATCGACCGTCTCCTCGAACCGCGATCCATCGTGGAAGTCGAACGCAAGTACCGACTCGACCCCGCTGCTGGTCCCCCGTTGCACCAGATCTCCCCGGGCGATTTCCCGGCCATCGGCCGCATGCATCACCAGGAAGCCATGGGCAGTCCCCTCGGGGAAGCGGACCGCAACCCGGCCGGTGTCGGGCCTGGCTGGAGCCTGCGCAGAACCAGCGATGAGCAGCGTCAAGGCGATTTCGAGCACTCGGTCTTCTTCCGATGATTTGTCTGGGAGACGCTCGCCGCGACGCCGGCAGGACGGCAAGCCAGTCATTGCTCGAATCCGTCGACGGGGCGAGCCAAATCGCGGACGAAGGGGCTACCGGAGCGGGTGAACCCGAGGGGCATGAAAGTCGCCTATGGGTGGTGGCAGAGACCCGCGACGGCGCGGACGTGTAAGGCGTTGGACAGTTTGATGTTAGCGCCGCGACAGGGTCGCCGGCGCAGACCCAGGAGAGAGGGACGATGTTGATCATCCAAATGGCGGTGGAGTCGGCAGTTAGAGGGTGGTCGATGCTGCTGTGGCGGGCACGGCACACCTCCCGTGTCGGCGATCTGTGGCGCGCGTTCGGCGCTGGCTCATATGGACCAGCCGTGGCGATCAGTCCACGGCAACGTGCCGAGCGGACTGGCCGACTGGTGTCACAAACTGACCTGCACGGATTCACGACACTTGAGCTCACGATGGTCGTCGTCATCCTCGGCATCCTGACGGCGATGGTCGTCCCGCAGGTCTCCAGGTATACCGAGAAGAGCGAAGCGGGCCGCGCCGCGATGGTGGTGCAGCAGGACCTCGAGCGGAGCTTTGCGCTGGCGGCACGCCTGCGGCAGCCGATGGTCCTCACCGCGGACAACACGCAGCACATCTACCAGGTCAAGGACCAGACCGACGATTCGGTGCGCCTGACGCGCCGCCTGTCGCTGGGCCAGGAATTCGGCGTCGAAACGATGACGTTCTCCAACACCAGCATCACCATCCAGCCGAACGGCGTCGCCAGCGACACCCTCGGCGTCACCCTCACGGCGCGCAACACGACGCGGCACGTGTCGATGACCCGAATCGGTCTGATCCAGAGGACTCAGTGATCCGCGATCGGCGGGGCGTCGGATTGATCGAGGTCATCCTGTCGATCTCGATGTTCGCCATCGTAATCGCCGGGCTGTCGCCGGCGCTGGTGATGCGCGCGCGGAGCGAGCGGCTGGCGACGGCGGAGACGTATCGCTGGGCGCTGTCGGCGGAGGCGATCAACCGGATCAACGCAACGCCGGCTGCGGCGATGCTCACCGGGACGACCTGCGACACGGCGGCGGCGCTACCGATCCAGTTTTCGCGGTGCGTCACGATCACCAACGTGACGACGCGCCTCCAGCGCGCGACGGTGGTGGTGCTTCCGATCAACCTCTCCTCGATCCCGGGCGACACCATCGTCCTCGATCGCGCCAACAACGTCGGTCCACTCGACCTGGGGAGCTGATGAAACGCACCGGAACGACGCTGGTGGAAATGATGATCGCGCTGGTCATCCTGGCACTCTTTGCGTCGACGCTGACCGTGATGGTGGTGAAGAGTTCGGTGACCGATGAAGCGGTCGATGCACGGCGCGAAGCGCGCGGCATCGCACGGACGTCGCTCAACATCGTCGAGTCGGAGATGCGGATGGCGGAACCGTCCGGTGTCATCGCGCCGACCGACGATTCGACGCTCACGTTCAATCAGCCGATCGCCATGGGGCTGGTGTGCGGAGTGACCGGCGGCAATGCCGTGATCTCGTTGCTGCCTAGTGCCGACCTGCCGGGCTCGCTCACCGTCGCTGGCTATGCGGGGTGGGCGTACCGCGACTCGACGGGGACGTATCAGTACCAGCCCACAACGTCGCTCACCAGCGGCACCGCGAGCACGTGCACCGCGTCGAACATCTCGACGTTCTCTGCAAGCAGCGGACGGGTGGTGCAGGTGCCGTCCGGAGTCTCGCTGGCGTCGGGAACGGTCGCCTTCCTCTATCGGCAGCTCACCTATTCGCTGCGCGTGTCGACGGCGCTCCCCGGGCGCCGCGGACTGTACCGCACTGCTGGTGCCGGTACACCCGAGGAAATCGCATCGCCGTTCGCGACTGGTGCGCGTTTTCGCTGGTACATCCTCGGCGCGACGGAGCCGGACGATACGCTGCCGACCGACTTCGAGGACCTGAGCGGCGTACAGTTCGTGCTGACCGCCGAGAGTCGCTTGACGCCCCGGACATCGACGGCGCCGGTGCAGGCGCCGTTCACGACGTCAGTCTTCTTCCAGAACCGGCCCAACTGATGAACCAGACGACGACACGCCCACGCCCCGCCGCGCGAGCTCGCGTCCACGATCGCCGTGGCATCGCACTCCCGCTGGTGCTGCTGCTCACGCTGATGCTGTCGATCTCCGTGGGCGCCGCATTCATCATTGCCAACAACGAGCATGATGTCGGCACCGATCACGATGCGGAGCTCAAGGCGTACGCCGTGGCGCAGGAGGGGATCGAACGGTATCTCACCGATGTCACCTCGTTGCCGACCACCTTCCCGGACGCGCGGACGATCGCGGTCACCGGCGGAAGTGCGACGGTGACGCTGAACCGCTTCCGCAACTCGGCAAGTCCGTCGGTCGCTTCGATCTATGTGCTCACGTCGGTGGGGAAGGCGACGACGGCGAATCTGCGCCGGTCGTCGTCAACGCCGGTGGGGCAGCGGACGATTTCGCAGATGCTGACATGGCAGACCGGGTCGATCGACGCGAACGCCGCGTTCACCTCGCTGTCGGGGCTCAACATCAAGAACGGCTCGTCGGGGACGGTCAGCGGTGTCGACATTGCCGATCCGGTGACCGGATGCGCTGGTGGCCAGCCGTCGATCGCCGGCCTCGCCGTGCCGAACTCGAGTCTCGACATGAACGGCAACAACACCAACTTCATCGACGGCAATCCCGACAATGCCCCACTCTACATCGGGACCTCCGGGCCGAGCGGCACTGCGGTGCAGGCAGTCGATGTCGACTGGGCGGGAGTGCTGTCGGGGAGCATCGCGCCGGATTTCGTGCTTGACCGCACCGGGAAGAAGAGCACCGGCTCATGGCCCACGTCGTCGCAGTTCGCCAACTGGCCGGTGGTGCTGGTGAAGGGGAACATCACCAACGGAGACAATGTCAGCGCCGGTGAAGGGGTGCTGGTGGTCACCGGCGACGCGGATCTTTCCAACTTCATCTGGCACGGGATCGTGCTGGTGGGCGGTCAGATCACCTTGTCGGGGTCCAAGGCGAACGTCTGGGGGACGCTCTTCACCGGCCTCAACGAAGAGGTCGGGACCAACGTCAGCACCGGGACCGTCGGCAACGGCAACGTCCTGGTGCAGTACAACAACTGCGATATCAGCGAGGCGCTCCTGAAGTTTGG